>JAYELL010000056.1 GCA_034717495.1 Chloroflexota bacterium
AATTAACTCGAAGGAAGTGTTGTCCATTTTTAAGCTCAAACTTCGACCCTGACTGGGTCAGAGTGCTCAATTTGGCCGCATAGAGTGGACAGGATTTTGTTCGATCTAATTAGCTCTCGCACCGCTTGCTAGTCTGCTAGCGTGGCGGGCTGGCGGCACTCATCGTCGCCCGAAAGGGCCGCCTGTCGGCGTGCGACTCTGCGACATTCTGACATTCCGCCACGCCGCTCCGGGACTTCGGTGCCATTTAGTTGGCTGAAACAATGAGAAGCCCGAGGCCACCGATTCCGAACAGTGCTGCCAACCCAATCACGATCAGAACGGGCAGGAAGGTCGCCAGGGCTGCCTTGCCAAAGCTAAACCGCTGGCTTACCTCCACCCCTTTGATGTAGATCGCAATCGCCCAGACCCAGCCGACCAGGGCCAGGAGGGTGCCGGCGCATTGAATGGGACCCAGGATTGCCAGGACGTGGGGGATCGACGACAGGGCTGTCACGCCCAGGAAGCGGTCGATGCCGCCGTTGCCTCCCAGTAATTTGGCAAACAAAAGAACCCAAATGCCGTAGAACATCCACATCGCCAGGCGGCTGAATGGTCTGCTCAGCCAGGCGCCAAAGGACTGGAAGAAGCGAGCGATTGGTCTGGGCAACGGGGTCTCAAGGCTGTCGATCTCGCTACCGATTGTCAACCCGGCGTCCAGGTTGTCCATCATCATGTCGAGGGCGAATTGGCCTTCCTCATCGGGCGGTGCGAACTGCTGCATCATCGTCATCTGTTGCTCGATCTGCGCTTTGATCTCATTGGCCTCTTCCGGGCCGAATGGCTGAAGATTGTCCACGAAGCTTACGACGAACTGCAGACTGCCGGCGATCAAAAACGCTATCACGAAGATGTAGATGCCTTTCTTCATGGCATCGCTGGAATCGCGCATTCGTTCGTAGGTAGCCGTATCCAGCGTCAGGATGCCTTTGAGATACGTAGTCAGGTTATCCATCTCACAGCCCTCCTGTAAACGACATAGCCATCGTGGCGCCGAAGAGAGCGACTCCCGTGCCGAACAGGATAGCGATCAGCAGTCCGACGATCAGAGGGGGCAGGAGCGCCGCCCACATGGCCCGCGGCCAGGTCAACTCATGGGCTACCCGCAGGCCCATGTAGCGACAAAGCAGGGTCCAGACCGTGATTCCGGCTACCGTGACGAAGGGGATGGCGGTTAGGAGCAATAGAAGTTGGGGAGCTTCTGCCAGGGCGGTGACCCCCAATGTCTGGCTCAAGCTGGCGACGCCGCCGAAGAGGCGGGCCAGAAGGTGTGCCAGTACGCCGATCACCAGCCAACCGACGATCAGGCCAAGGGGGGTCAGGATGAGTCCCGCCGCGGCTGTTCCTGGATGTGGCATGAAGAACTCCACAATTCGCCAGTTCATATCCCAGACTTGCTGGAACATGGCCAGGGCTTCTTCTCCGCCCTCCTGGGCCATCATATCCCACCCGGGCATGGCTTGAAGGTTTGGCAGGATGATCTCCCGTATTTCACCCAGGTCCGGGGAACTGGCCCACTCCAGTGTCGTGCCGATGATGCCAGCCAGAGCCGCGGCCACGCCCAGCATCACGAGGATGAACAGGCCATCGACAAAGGGGTTGTCGTCGTCTCTCATCGTTGCATAGGCTCGCTTCTGCAGGAACAGGGCGTCCCAAAGCAGGCCGGAACTTCGTTTGATTGTCTGCACGGTTAACCTCCTCGTATACTAATTCGATTCGGGTGCGTTTCAAATGGGTTGACGATTGTGGGCAGGGAAACCCTGTAGGCGGAGGGCAGGGTCTCCCTGCCCCTACTGAGATTCTGCCAGCGCCTTGACCAATGCCCGCTCTTCAGCTTCGGAGGTCACTGAACCATCCAGCCAGGCATCACGGGCGGTATCAAGAATCTTCTTGAAGGCGGGACCGGGACGCAGACCGAGGGCCATCAGGTCCTCTCCGCCGAGATAGGGTTTGACCTTCATCAATTCCCCTTCGTAGAGATCGATCCACCATCGGACGACTTGAGAATCGCTGATGATTCTCATCAGGAAGCGGCTGGCCGCGAGTGTCGGCTTCAGGAGGCGATATGCCTGGCTGCGCGATAGATTCTCGTTTTCGAGGGCTTGCACCTGCGCCTTGAAGTCATGGAGATTCTCGAGAAGTGCCATCGAGCTTCGCATCAGGGTCAGGCGCTTATCAAGGGCGGTCAACTCTTCCCGCGGCAAGCGGTAGGTCCAGATGGCGAAATAGAGCTGATCGGTCTCGGCATCCAGGTCGGAAGAACGCCGGCTTTCACGAAATCTGCGAAAGCGGTCGACCACCCAGCTGTCGGTTGTCAATGCAGGATGGATGTGGCTGATAACGCCCAGTTCCTCCAGTCGGGCGAGGGATTGCTCTGGCAAGGCCTCGGCGAGAATAAGTTCCAACTCGTGGCGCACTCGGGCCGGGCTGATACGATCCAGAAGATCCAGAGAGTCCTGGATCAGCTCGCCTGTGCGTTGTTCGATCTGAAATCCGAAACGTTGCTCAAAACGCACAGCGCGCAGGATGCGCGTCGGATCGTCCACAAAACTGTGGGTATGCAGGACGCGGATCAGCCCGTCGTTCAAGTCGCGTTCGCCGCCGTAGAAGTCCAATAGTTCTCCCCACCGGTCCGGGTTCAGCGAGACTGCCAGGGTATTGATGGTGAAGTCACGCCGGTGAAGATCCAGTTTGATGGAACCATGTTCAACCGCAGGCAGCACAGTGGGCTCGGCGTAGAATTCGGTTCGTGCCGTTACGAAATCAAGGGCGGCAGGGGGTGCCAGGATATGGTTCAGGGCGACAATCAGGGCATCCGGATCATCCGCGCTGCCGGACTCGTCGCCAGACTCGGGCAGAATCCACTTGGCTGTGCCGAAACGCTTGTGGCTGCGCACGCGCCCGCCGTGACGGCGGGCCAGGCGCCGGGCAAGCGCGATGGCATCTCCCTCGACGACCAGATCAACATCGAAGTTGGGCCGATCCAGCAATAGATCCCTGGCGAAACCACCCACGGCGTACAGGGGAAACCCCAATTCATTGGCTGACTGGCCTGCCAGGCGCAGAAGGGCCAGTAGGGCATCGGGCAGGGCGGTTTCCATGCGCAGCGCGATTTCCTCGCGCCGGGAGGATTTGTCAGGTTCCCCCCACAGTTTGATGAGGTCGGTACGGGTAACGATGCCAATGATCATCTCGCTGGTGGGGTCGATCACCGGAATCTGGCCCCAGCCTGATTCGATCATCAGTTTCTGCAGTTCGTTGATGCCCGCCTCGGGAGTGACGGTCACACGGCCCGTACGCATGTAGCGATTGACGGTATGGGTTGCCAGGCCATGCTGCACGGCGCGATCAACCTGGCGGCGAGTAATGTTTCCCAGGAGCCCGTTGACGTGGGCGGATCGTTTGCCATTTTCGTCGCTGCTCGTTTCTTCGACCACCGGATAGCCCTCAAACCCATAGCGCTGAAGGATGCCGACCATCTCTTCGATGGTTGTGGAGGGGGGAACTGTCGCTGGATAGCCGTGGGTCATGATCTTTTCGACCGTCACCAGCGGCTTGACCGACTCCTGAAGCAGGCTGAGCAGTGTGACTTCTACCTCGGTCAGACTCTTGCCACGGACCAGGGCGGCGGCGGCTCGGGGATGCCCACCGCCACCCATCTTGAGAGCGATCGAACCAACATCGACGGCATCGGTCGCGCTGCGGGCTACAACCTGGATGCGGTCGCCCAAATCGACGATCAGGAACAATCCCGATGGTTCATAGACATCGCGAATTTTGTGGGCGAGGGTGCTGATCTCGTCGCCAAACCCGGGCGCGCTGGCACTGGCAACTACGACGGAATGCCCGGCAATATCGTAGACGCGATTGCTCTCTGTCAGAGCGGTATACAAGTCAAGTTGTTCCGGGGTCAACGGGTGATGCAGGAAACGCCCTACGACCTGCAGGTTGGCACCTTGTTCAATGAGCCATGCAGCTGCCTGCAGGTCTCGTGCCGTGGTGGCAATGTATACGAGGGAACCGGTGTCCTCGTAGATTCCCAGAAGCAGCAGTGTGGCCTCGACCGGTGAGACCTCAATCTGGCGCCGGGCAATTTTCTCCACGAGCAAGGTGGTTGTAGCTCCAACCTCCTCGCCATCGAAGGTCCATCCCTGGTCCGGGGTGCGCTGTTGTACATGGTGATCGACGATCTGGCCCGGCGTATCAGGTTTCATCCCCTTGACGGTGGAATAGGTCTGCGTATCGACAACGATGGCGTAGTCTACCTGGCGACGCGGCAGGTCCTCCTGCCGGCGGAAGGGGAGAGCAGAGCGGTAGAGGGCCAGGAACTCCTGCAAGTTGCGGTTGAGGCAGCGCGGCAAAACAGGGATGGCGTGAGGATGCAGTTTGTGTGCTGCAAGCATGGAGGCCAGCCCATCGAAGTCGGTATGTTCGTGCGTCAGGATGACTGTGAATTTTTTGCCAGCCATTGAGGATCTCCACCGATGATTATACCACAGGGAGATTGTGAATTGTCAATAGCCGCCCGAAGACCGCGGACCGAAGACCGCGGTCCGCGGTCCGAAGATCGAAGACCATCGATCACTGATACTAATCGGTTGTGGATTCCTGAGCAGCGTCCTCGGCAGGTTCTTCCTCGGATGGGTTCAGCAAGCGGTTGAGTTCTTCGTTCAGCTTGTGTAAGCCCAGCAGCAGGCCTTTGCGAACCTCCTGCGTTACCTGGCTTTCCTCGACGGTACCAACCATCCGGGAAGCCTGGGTTTTCAGGTCTTGTGCAACCTCGCTGGCATGCAGATCCTCGGAGATGCCATCAAGCTGGGTGCCCGCGGTTTTCAGGGCCTCTCGAATCTCCACCTCGGCTTTTCTACGCTCGTCGCTCTCCCAGGCGCTGCGGATAGCACCGGCTACCTTGTCACCCAGATTGCCAATCTCAACCCAGACCTCTTCCGACGTAGCGTCGGCGGCAGTTTCCTCCACCACCGGTTCCTCGGATGCCGGGCCTGTTGTTTTTTTCTCTTCGCTCATTGGGGTCTCCTTTGCTTGTGTCAGTAAGAAGCGAGCAGAACGGTCGCTTCAAATCGTCTGCGGAACCGCATGCGCGTGAAACGAATGTGGTCACTACTCTGTTATACGTTTCTGAGGGGTCGTTAGTCGCGCCGAATCCCGACGGGTGTCGGAAGATCCAGGGAGTCTGCGACCGGCTGGCCATCAGCATCGACCCACAAGAGGCGGGTGCCACTGGTCGGGTCGTAGATACCAACGACTATTCTCGCTTGTTCAGGACAGCCCGCGCGGTTGCCGCAGTCCGGCGGGATGGGCAAGAGGTGACGATCGCTCAGATATTCTCCGGGTACCCAACTTGAGGTCGGGAGGTTGCCCTCTCCCGGCTCACCGTCCGATTGAGCAATGAAGTTGCCCGAATCGTCCAGAAGGTGGACGAAAACAGAAAGACGCTCTCCAGTCGTCTCTGTCGCCTGCCAGATCAGATCGACTTCCAGGGATTCACCGGGAGAGAATGTGTCGCTCGATAAACCATAGCCGACCAGGCGGCCCAGCTGCTGGAGGTCGGCAGCAAACGGATAATCAAGTTGCGGTGAAGTCATGACATGATCGCGGTCCACGGCCTCGAATTCTGCGAGATGAATGAAGTCCTGGCCCGATCCCAAAACCTGCCCACTTTTCGGCAGCCTCTGGCCGGTTTGCGGGTCGAACAGGCCAGTGATGAGGGCGTACTTGCCATCCATCGCCCCAGCCGGAAGTCGTAACAGGTGTTGGCTGCGCACCAGTTCCCCCGCCTGCCAGTCTCCAGTTGGATACCAGGATACTGGTGGTCCCTGCCATGCGGCCGCCACTCTTTCATCGCCGTCGACCAGTTGCAGGAACAGATGGAGATCGTTCTGGATCTGTCCGAGGTCAGGTAACGCTTGCCAGAAGAGGTTGACCTGTAAATCATGCCCGGGTGTCAAGGGGCCTCGGGAAACACTGTAGCCCAGCAGGTCGACGGCATCACCGAGCGGCTGATTGACAGGGATATCGAAAGCAAGGGTTTCTATCGACTGCGGATCATCGGGTCGCTCTATCCGGACCTGCCCCAGAATTGTCTCTGTCCCCTGGGTTCGTCCATCGGGACCGATGAAATCGAAGGCTGGTCCGCCCGGTTTCTCGCTGAGACCTAACCGCAGCTCGTATTCGCCCGGTGGGGTGCCGGCGGGCACAAGCATT
Organism: Chloroflexota bacterium; assembly: GCA_034717495.1. Lineage (NCBI taxonomy): Bacteria > Bacillati > Chloroflexota > Chloroflexota bacterium. The sequence continues at coordinate 6,262 of JAYELL010000056.1, forward strand.
GCCAGTCGATCGGGCCCTGCCGTTTCATGGGCGGTCAGGTCTTGTTGGGCCCAGGTGTGTCCTGCGTCGTCTGCCAGGCGCAGGCTGACCGCCCGCGTGCTCAACGCTCCTTTATTCTCCCACGCCAGGTCAACCAGGAGAGTCTGATTGGCAGCGGGGAGAGGGGAAGGCCCAAAGTGAGAGTCAGCCAGCTGTACACCATTGGCGAAAGCCGCATCGCCGGCATCGACGAATTCAAAGATGCGATCGGGACTTGCCCAGCCGGTGAGTCTGGTGCTGGGGCTGTACCAACGGTTGGCCAGATTATAGCTATTCGACCAAAGATAGTCCTCGATTTGGCTTTCGAGTAAGCCACCGAGGGAGAGGTGTTCCGGGAACCACACGTTGCCATTTTCCAGGGCATCGTCAACCAGTTGCACGGCTTCGTCATTCCAATAGTGAGGAGGTAACAAAATGGGCTGCGCGCCCTCCTGCCTCCCGTAGCTCCAGAAGTAGCCCACTTGCCAGGGAAAAACGGAGATCACCCTGTCCTCTGCCTTTCCCCATTGATTGACTTGCCCAATCAACGGGCGATAATCTTCTTCGGCATAGCGGGGCACGGTGAAGAAAGCCAGCAGGGAGAGCAGCGAAAGGCCGGCGAACAGGATGAGGGTCAACACCAGGGGAAGACGATTCCTGTCTGAACCATCCAGCTGTCTTCGGGTGACACTGTTCCAAGCGCAGACCAGGGCGGTGCTGATGAGCAACAGGAAAAGGGGCAAAGCCAATAGCAGTAAGCGCTCTGCCCGATCGGGGAAAAAGGGAAAGGTCAGATTGACCAGCCAGCCCAACATCAGTACCACCAGCAGTGCAAGCAGGAGGAATCCGACGGTTTCCCAGGCCGGTTGTCTGCGCGAATCGCCGGCGACCGGATCGAGGCTTTTTCCGGCACTGTTTCGCTCTGACCACCAGACCAGCAGTGCCCAGAACAGTGGCAACAATCCCAGGAGGCCGAGGACCCACCACCGTGTCAATAAACCTTCGAGGTGGCCGGTCGAAAAGGCAGACAGGTGCCGGGCCAGATACTCGATGGCTCCCAGGGGACGGTCTGAGTCGGCAACCACCTTCTGCGACACGTAGGCCACGAGTCGGGGTGTGGCGAAGAGCAGCCAGGGCAGGTAGAGCAGCAGGGCAACGGCCTGGGCAGCCAACCAGAGAACGGCTCGCTTGCCCGGCTCTTTGCGCCGCCAAAGGAGCCAGAGTCCGGCGACAGTCAGACCGGCAGCCAGGAATCCGGCATAGTACTGGGTGTAGAGAGCAAGAACGATAAAAAGCAGGTAGCCCAACAACCAGGCCCAGTCAGTGCGTTCGATGTAGCCTGAGCTATCGAGTTGACCCGCTGCGTTCGACCTGAAACGCACTCCCAGCCAGCGGGCGGCTGAACCGGTCGCCATCAGGCTGTAGAGGGTCACCAGGGCATACATTCGGACTTCCTGTGAATAGAAGATGTGGAAAGGATTAATGGCGAGAAGGAATGCAGCCAGAACACCGGTGATCGGCCCGCCAAGCCAGCGCCCAACCAGGTAGATCAGCGGGATGGCGAGGACGCCGGCAGCGACGGAAAAGAGACGCAGGGCAACCGGGGATAGTCCAAACAAGGAACTCCAGCCGCCCAACATGGTGTAGTACAGGGGGGGATGGATGTCTTCGGCTGTCAGCAGGAGCATCTGGATCAGTGGCTGATTGGCAAACCAGACACTGTATCCCTCATCCCACCAAAGGGGTTGGAAGTCGAGTCGTGCTACCCGTAACGCCAGGGCCAGCAGCGTCAAGAGTGCTACGGCGCGGCCGGCAGTCCTGGAGCGCATTGGGCAGGTGGATCAACTACTGCGCGGAAAAGGCCAGATACAGCCATTGTGTATCATCCCCCTCGTGGCCGAAGGTTACCTGAGATGTTACCTGGCTACCGCTGCCATCTACCAACCAGATGATGAAACTGTGGCCGATCAGGGGTGATTTTCCGATCGTATTGAAATCGATGTTTATCTCGCGAAAGTCATCGAAATCGTCGCTGGGCGCCGAATATTGCCAGGCCAGACCGCCGCTGGGGCGTGATACCCAGATCTGTCCTGTGGTCTCGTTCTGAACGCGGAGGTAGTAGTCACCCAGGGGATTGTTCTCATCGTCGCTGACCTTTACCCCAACCCGAAGATAGTCCCGGTCATTGAATGGGAAGGTTTCCGATTGCGACAAGGACAGTTCGAGTGCGGATGCATCGGGTGTGGGTGGTGGCAATGGTGTACCTGCCGCGGCAACCGCGACGGCGGTAGGCGACGGTGCCGGTGTTGCTGTGGGCAGATTGACGGCGACCTTTTCGACCGGTCCCTCTACCCGGACGAGATCGGCCGTGACCCAGCCTTGCTGCCCATCGACGCAGCATATCTGGAACCATTGGCTGTCAGGATTTCGCCCCGTAATATCCAGCCGGTTGCCCTGGCTGATTTGCCCGATTTTTTCAAAGCTGGTTCCCGGACCTGAGCGCACATTGACACGTGCACTTTGCACGACAACCTGGGGGACCGGCTGCCGTGTAGCCGTCGGCACCGGCGTTGCTGTCGGTGGTTCAGGGATACCGGTTGCCATCGCGATAGCCTCCAGCCCACCCCGGCCGGTTACCTGATCGCGCTGGACCCAGACGGTCTGATCATTGTGGCAGCAGACCTGCCACCAATCCCAGGCTTCACTGCGGCCTACGATCGCGAGCTGAGTGCCGGTTGGCAGGTCGCCCATTTTTTCATAGGCTGTTCCCGGTCCGAACCACACGGCTACAGACTCTGCTTCGACTTCAATGAAGGGGGTAGGGGTTGCTATCGGCTCGGGCGCCTCGGCGGCGGCCGGCTGTTCTTCGCTGGGATTCGGTTCAGACGGGGCCGGCGCGGGTTCGATGGCGCCGATCACCGGGAAAGTTGCCGTTGGGGAAGGATGCGGTTGGGCAGCCTGCTCAGCTGCTGCGCCTTGTGGGGCAGCAGCTACCTCGGCAACCTCAAGGGGAGGCGGCTCTGGCGGCGCCTGCAATTCGGCAAGGTTCTCGGGCAGTGGTGTCGGGGTGAAGGTCGGGCGCAAGGCGCGCTGTACCACCGGCGTGGGCGTTGGGTAGTCAACAAAAGCGTTGACCAGGGCGCATCCCGGTGTAATAATCAGCAGCGCCATCGCTGCAAGGAAAATCAGCTTGGACGATCGCAAAGAATCGACCTCCTGGCAAGCAAATTCCACACAAACAGGGTCACCATTCAGGCTGACCGGTCGCGTAGTATATCACAAGAGATCGAGGGCGTCCAGATATCAACGTAAATCGAAAAAGCCGACGTAGACCTCCCGGACGCCGCCAGTTGCATGGGTATCAAAGGTAACTTCGGGCGACAACTGTGCTCCCGACCCATCGGTCATGTATATGGTCCAACTGGCCTCGCCGGCGTCGGGGAAAAACTCGTACTTCAAATTGTATTCACGACGGCTGCCAAAGGCATCGGGGTCATCTTCGAGGAAGGGTGCAGAGAGCTCGAACACGCCGCGGGTGACATCGGATTCGCTGACGTCTACGCCGTTGCGAAGCACCCGCAGGCGATAGCCTGGCACAGGCAGGAAGATGGGTGGAAGGCCGGTGAATGCCTTGACAAAGATTGTGAGCCAGGGGTTATTGGATTCGAAAAAATGGGGGCCGTCGCCGACATCGAAGGGATAGGCAGGCCGCGGCGTATTTGTTGGCAGCGGGGTACTGGTTGGAAACGCCGTCGGTGGTGGCGGCGGGGCCGAGGCAACAGGGACCGAGTTCAGGGACCCGCCTGGCGTGGTTAACTGGGCGGTGATCCAGACCTCCCTGCCGCTGAAACAACAGATCTTCCACCATGTTGAGGCGTCGTTTCTGCCGATCAGGGTGTATTGCTCTCCCTGGTTCACCTGGCCCACGATCGGATAGGCGATACTGGGACCCTCACGCACGTTGACAATGGGTGCCTTGATGACCACATAGGCCTCGGGCGTGGGAGTCGGCATTGGTGTTGGCGGCAGCGCGGGCGTGAAAGTTGGGGTTTGTGTCGGTGGAATCGCCGGCGTAAAGGTGGGCGTCAGAGTTGGCCAGGATATCCCAGCCACCACGGTCATCGTTGCGATTTCGGCGGGAGAGAGTTGGCCCTCCGGGGAAGGGGTCCAGGTGGGCAGCGGCGTGGGCGCTTCGAGCGTTGGGACTGGCGTTGGGTCACCGAGCAGGATTCGACCCAGGGAGCATCCCACGCTGGTCATCAGGACCAGACATACCAGTGTGGCCAGCCAAAGTCTGGAGGCCGAAGTTTCGCGAGAAGGTTGGCTCATGGCGGTTGAAAATGGCCCCAAAGCGGGTGCCGCCGGTTCTGGACGACGAATTCGGATAACTGCCGTTGCTGACGGTTGGACGTCGGTGGCAGAGAACAGGTTCCAATCGGGTAGTGCTCAGTCAAAACGTCTGGGTGGCGGGCAGAGAGGTTTGACCTCGGCCACCTCGGCGAGCATCTCTGTCACCGACTCCCGGCCGGCATCGGTGCTGCTGCCAAGCATGGCGGCAAGCTCCTGGACCCGCTCGTCACCACTCAGCTTGACCACGTCGGTGCGAGTGTGCTGATCTACGACTAGCTTGCGGATGGTGAAATGGGTGTCGCCGTAGGCAGCCAGCTGGGGCAGATGTGTGATGCAGAGCACCTGATGGTTGGCCGCATGGGAGTCTTTTCCCTGCAACTGAGCGGTGCTGCGGTCGCTCTGCAAGTGCGTCAGCCCCCAGAGTTTCTGGCCAACGGTGGCGCCTACCCGTCCCCCGATGCCTACGTCGATCTCGTCGAAGATCAGCGTGGGGGTTTCGTCGGCTCGGCCAAGCACCGTCTTCAATGCCAGCATCAGGCGTGACGTCTCGCCGCCTGATGCTACTTTCACCAGGGGTTTGAGAGGTTCGCCAGGGTTGGCCGTGACCAGGAACTCCACCCGATCCAGGCCGTTGCTGTCGAAGGCATAACAACCAGGGGGCAGGTTCTGGGGGGTGTCGTCTTCGGTTACCACTGCCCCCTCGGAATCCTCGCTCCATTGAAATTCTACGGAAAACCGGGCCCTGGCCATACGCAGATCGTGCAACTCCCGTTCGACGGCGGCGGCCATGGCTTCAGCCACCTGGCGGCGGGTTCTGGACAGTGTTGCACCCAGCTGTCCGATGCGAATCCGCAGGCGATTCTCTTCTTCCTCCAACTCAGCGGTTCGCACCTCGGCGTTGTTTAACGCCAGCAACTCGCTGTGAGCGCGCTCACCGAAGGCGATAATCTCCTCGATCGTGTCGCCGTATTTTCGTTTGAGATTGAAAATCAAGTTGAGCCGCTCTTCAACCTCGACCAGCCGCTCCGGGTTGAACTCCACCTGGCTGGCGTATACTTCCAGGGAACGGGCGAGATCGTCAAGTTGATCGTTGAGGCTCTCGGCGTTCTGCAGCAAGGACTCGGTATCGGGATCGATGCTGGCCAGCCGGGCCAACTCTCCCGAGGCGTTGCTGACCAGATCGAGGGCCGCGGCCTGCTCGTCGTTGCCCTCTACCAGGAAACGCCGGGAGGAATCGGTCAGGCGGATGAGCTGCTCGGCGTTGGCAAGCCGCCGTCTCTCAGCTTCCAACGCCTTTCCCTCGCCTGGCTCGAGGGCGGCGGTCTGGATTTCCTCCACCTGGAAGTTGAGGAGGTCCAGGCGACGGGCAAGTTCCCGTTGGTCATGGCGCAAGGTAGCCAACTCCTTGCGCACGGCGATCAGTTTTCGCACCGCAGCCGATACCTCCGCTCTTGGTATCGCGAGGTCCGCATAACGGTCCAGCAGGTTGATGTGCTCGCGCTGGCGCATCAGGGAGAGGTGATCGGTCTGCCCGTGGATGTCCACCAGATGGTTACCGATCTCTCGCAACACGGCCAGGGACACGGATCGCCCGTTGACGCGGGCTACTGAACGCCCCCCTCGTCGCAGTTCCCGGGAAAGAGTCAGCAGGTGCTCGTCGTCACCTTCCAGGCCTTCACGTTCCAGCAGAGCCTCTACGGCCGTTGCCGAGGGTGAGTCCAGCAAAAAAAACCCTTCAACCTGGGTTCGCGATGCGTCAGCCCGGATAACCTCCTGGCCGACCCGGCAACCTAAAAGCATGTCCACGGCATCGATGATAATCGACTTGCCTGCGCCAGTTTCGCCTGTCAATACATTCAGGCCGGCGCCGAAACTTACTCGCAGGTCATCGATGATGGCAAAGTTGCTGATGTGAAGTTCAGAGAGCATGGTGACAATCGATCGTGATTATGCAGCTTGTACAGGGTAGCTTTTTCGGTTTGAACCCCCAACCTGGTATGGTACAGTATCGCTAACGCAGCGCAGCGTAGATGGTACTCAAGGCCAGGAAAAGGAAAAGGCCAAGCGGAAGCAAATTGATGCCTATGCCAAAGGGCACGGCAAGCAACGTGCCAACCACCATGCCCAGAATTATGCCGACCACGGCGACGGCGCCCAGATGTCGACCGCGCCTGCGGCTGACCGAGCGGCGAATCAACGTTGCTGCGGCGCCGCCAACGGCTGGTCCCAGGAAAAAGGCGATGATCAAGCCGAAGAACAGGCCAAACATGCCAAACAACAGGCCGATAATGGGCGCGGCGATGGCTGCCAGTAAGAAGCTGACGATAGCCACGATCACGTAGTCGCCGTTCACGGCATTGAAGAAGACATTCTGTTGCTCTCGAATGCAGGTCTTGCAGCGATAGCCAACCTCGGTCAGTTCCACGCATTGGGTGCATACCGGTTTACCGCATCTGTTGCAGCGCAATGTGGTTTCCACAGTTGGATGATTGGCGCAAAAGAGCACTTCATCGCTTTCGACCGGGATGTGATCGTGGTCGTCATGCTCCTGCGTGATCGCCGAGGGTGTGCCGTTGCCGGCCGCCTCCGGTGGTGGTGGCGGAACCGTGGTTCCCAGGCGTTCCAGGGCGGCGCGAGCTTCACCGTTGTGCGGATGGATCTCCAGCACCGTTTCCAGACAGGCTTGTTTTTCTTCTGGATCCTGGACTGCACTGGCCAGGCCGAGCCAGGCTCTGGAGTTGGCTGGCGAGCGTTCCGTTGCGCGGCGATAGAGCCGCTCCGCCTCTTCCTGGTCGCCAACGCTCGCTGCGGCTGCGGCCTGGTCCAGTAATTCTGAAAGGGTTAAGGTTATCTCATCTGGATTCATAAATTCTCTTTTGAGCCAAGGATAAATTCTTTTCAATACCACAAGATGCCTGGCGCTTGCGCCAGGCTGTCGCAGTATACACTACATTCTATCCGCATACAATTTTTCCGTCATTGGTACCTCACGAGTCAGATTCTTGCCCAGTGTGCAAGACAATTAGCTATGAACCAAACAAGGATGTACCGCAGCGCTGTCCTGCCCACTCCGGGGCACCTGATGGTGAGCGTAGCCGAAGGATCAACGCAGATGGACGCTGATCAATCCAAAAAGATCAGAGAGATCAGCGTGAATCTGCGCCGGAGGTCTGCGTAAATCAGCGGTGAAATCAGAGAAAAATCATAACCGCTGATAACCGCCGATAAACGCTGATCAGATATCAGAAAAGATCAGCGAGAATCTGCACCGAAGGTCTGCGCAATCAGGGTTCCTCTGGCTTGTCCAGGTCGGGGGGATGGCGTTCGCGTGTTTTCAAAAGTGCCACTTGAGGCGCTCCATCAGGCTGCGGTAAAAGTAGGCAGGCGAGCGCAATCGGACGAAATAGGCGGAATCGGTGCTGGTACAGATGTTTACGACGTCGCCGTCCTGCACCTCAACCTTGAACTGTCCGTCCACGGTCAGGATCACATCATGATCGGAGTCTACCGTCAGAGAGACTGTAGCACCCTCAGAGAGCACGACCGCGCGGTCGAGACTCAGATGGGCAGCGATCGGTATCAGGAGGATATTGCGAAGTTCGGGCGGCAGAATGGGACCCCCGGCTGCCAGGGCATATCCGGTGGAACCGGTAGGTGTGGCAACGATGACTCCATCGGCGGCATAGGTGGTCAAATAATCGCCGTCGATGGAGGTGGCAACCCGAACCAGCCGGGCCAGGCCGCCACGGCTGACAACCACATCATTGAGCGCCTGAAAATGCAAATCCTGGTCCTGTTCGTCCTGGACCGGTCCATTTCGCTGCATACGCACATCCAGCATCAACCGGCGTTCCAGCCAATAATGGCCTGTCAATACCTCTTCCATGGGATCACGCCAATCATCGGGCTGGACCTCGGCCAGAAACCCCAGCCGGCCCATCTTCACGCCCAGAATTGGAATGGCGTAGCTGGCGCCCAGGCGAGCAGCCCGCAAGATCGTACCATCGCCCCCCAGGGTTATCAACATATCGAGATCAGGGAGCTGATCCTCGATCGCCTCGTCGTCCCAGGCGGAACCTATCCAGAAGGCACAGGCCTGCTCTTCCAGCATGGCCGCCATTTCCAGCGCAAGCTCTTTCGACTCTGGCTTGTGCGGATGGAAAAGGATGCCGATGCGACTGGGTGGGGTCTGATGCCACTCGGCGTCATCGGGCGATATATTGGTCGACTGCATCTCGTCCGTGTTCATTGGCTGGGTCCGTGGCGCGTTGATCGAGTTGGCAGAAACCTGGTCGTTATCGAGAGGCCTGTTACGCGAGTTGCTGTGTCAACCAGGACGCGACAGCTGTCAACGCGATGGACTGCTGGTTGCCGTCGGAGAGATTTCGCACCGTTGCCTGTCCGCTTTCCAGCTCGTCCTCACCGACAATCACGACGAAGGCGACTCCCGCCCGGTTGGCTGATTTCAGTTGGCTTTTCAGGCTGCGGTCGCCGAAAGGCAGCAACGCGCCAATGCCGAGCTGACGCAGTTCCCGCACCAGCCCCACTGCCGCATTCTTTGTCCGACGACCTACGTCGCCTTTGCCGATATAGGACACCTGCACGACCGGCGCGTCCAGGGGTGGTGGTGTGATTCCCTGGGCCTTAAGGGCAAGGATCTGACGCTCGATTCCGCTACCGAAGCCGATTCCTGGTGTTGATGGACCTCCCAGCAGTTCAATCAAGCCGTCATAGCGTCCACCGCCACACACAGCAGCCTGGGCGCCGATTCCTTCGGCCCATACCTCAAATACCGTTTTCGTGTAGTAGTCAAACCCGCGAACCAGCCGGTCGTTTACGGTGTAGGGAAGATCGGCTTCATCCAGATAGACCAGCAGCGTATCGAAGTGATCCCGGCACTCATCGCAGAGGAAGTCAATGCTGCGCGGGGCCGAGGCAAGCAGCGGTTGGGCCGATTTTTCCTTGGAATCGAGCAGACGCAGCGGGTTGACGGCCAGCCGCCGTTTGTCCACATCACTTAGAGTTGTCTCGTATTGGGAAAAGTAGGCCACCAGGGCATCGATGTGTGCGGGCCGGCAAACTGGACAACCAATGGAATTGAGCTGGAACTCCAGCCCCTGGAAACCAATGGCCTCGAAGAGTTGCCAGGCGATGGACATCACCTCGAAATCGACTGCGGGATCGATCTCTCCCAATACCTCGATGTTCCATTGGGTATGCTGGCGATAACGTCCTGCCTGGGGGCGCTCCTGGCGAAAAATGGGGCCAACGGAGTAGAGTTTCACCGGTGACGGCAAGACCTTCATGCCGTGTTCCAGGTAGGCGCGCATGACCCCTGCCGTAAATTCCGGTCGAAGGGTCAGGCTTGTGCCACCCTTATCCTCGAAGGTGTACATCTCCTTCTGCACGACCAGATCGGCGCCTTCGCCAGCCCCCCGTTCGAACAGATCAGTGACCTCAAAGATGGGTGGCTCGATTTGCCGAAAGCCATAAAGGCTCGCAAGTCGGTCGATGTTGGAGAGCAGATAGCGCCAGTAGGGCCAATCCTCTGGCAGGATGTCGTTGGTGCCGCGCGATGCTTGATACACAGAATCCCTCACATTGTTTGGATTTTTACAGGCGTCATTATAGCTGATTCGGAACGGGATGTCTAGCGGTTTTCATGTCAGAATGTCGGAATGTCAGCATACCGGAATGTCAGCATGTCAGCATGTCATGATTCCGCATCATGAAAAATAATGTCATTGCGCCCGGCTGACCCAAAACCGGGGGCTGCGCACAGCCTCGACTCCCAAGCTAACGCGGGGCTGTTTCCTCAAGCGCCTCAGGGTATAGAACCACCTGGATGAAACTGTCCTCGCTCAGATAGGCGTTGGCGGCCGCCTGGATATCCTCGATGGTCAGCGCCTCAAGGGCATCTTCGAAGGCCAGAATGTCCAGCGGATCGGCCTCGGGATCGGTGAAGGCATCCTCGAGTTGGCTCAGCCAGAAGGCGTTGGTCTGCACGGCTTCTTCCCGATCCCGGCGTTGCTGTTCCTTGACCTTATTCAGAGCTTCTTGTGACGGCCCATTTTCCTGAATGTCCCTGATCAGGTCGAACAGGGCATCCACTAACTCGTCGACCCGATCGGGATCGGTGCTGAACCACGCGCCAACCTGGTAGGTTTCATCGGGCTCGTCGGACACTGTCGACCAGATATCGACGGCGTACACAGCGCTGCGTTCCTCCCGTAGCTCGTCGATGGCCAGGATATTCAGGAGGTCCGCCAGGACATCCAGTTTCAAGGCGTTCTCCCTGGTCGCTTCGATGGTGCCGGTGAAAAAAAGTTGCGCTATGGACTGATCCTCCTGGCCTCGAAAGACCTTCTTTTCGACGATTCCCCCGGGCAGGTCTGGCGCCAAATCACGCCAGGTTTCTTCCCTACCTTGCGACGGCAAGGTCGCCAGGTAGGTCCGGGCAAGCTCTTTCACCCGGTCCTCGTCTATATTGCCCACAATGGTGAAAGTGAAGTCCCCCATGTCGGCGAAACGCTCCTGATAGAGCTCAAGCGCGCGTTCCCGGTCAAGCGTGTCGATTTCCTCCAGCGTGGGCACACGGTAACGGATGTCATCGGTACCGTACAGGGCTTGCCGGATCGCGTCGGAAAAGGCATCGTAGGGAGAGAGTGACCGGTTTTCGAGCCACTCGCGCTGGTTGGTCCTGAAGACCTCAAAGGCGTTCTCGTCGATGCGAGCTTCGGTGGCGTACAGGGTGATTAGCTGAAACAGGGTCTCAAGGTCGTTGGGCGAGGATGCGCCGGACAAGCCCTCGTACAGGTCGAAAACCCGCGGGGAAACGCCGACGAGCTTGTCGCTCAACAGCTTCTGCAGGGCGGTCTGGTCGAAGTCCCCGACTCCGCTCTGCGAGACGAGAAGGCTGCTGTAGCTTGCCGCGAGATAGTCCTCGTCAGCCACGAGCGAAGTGCCGCCCGGGCTGATTGCTGAGACCAGTACCTGGTCCTCGCGGAAGTCAGTTGGCTTGATGATGACCTGTATGCCGTTTGCCAACTGGAATTCTGTGACACCCAGTTCTGGTATGGAATGCCCGGCCACGATCTTGCCTGGGGCGGGTATGCGGGCCATCAAGGGGTCAGTCACCACTTCGTCTATGTAGGGCGCTATTGCCGCCGCCTGGACTGTCTCAAACAGCAGGGACAGCTCGGTCTCAGCTGGCAGGATCAATCCCTCTTTTTCCGGGGCTGTCACGATAACGACCTGGTTGCTGTCAGAAACCAGGTCCGATGCCTTTTTATTGATCTCAGCCAGCGTGATGCCAGGCATGAGTTGGGTCAGCAACTGATACCAGGCATCGGCATTGATCACCGGCGATCCTGTCAGAAAATGATCGAGAAGCTCGGATGCATGGGAGGCGTTGTCATAGTTCTCCCGCTCATTGTAGATGGTCTCGATGATACGGGAGAAGGAAGTCCTGGCTCGTTCAAGCTCCGTGTCTGCGAAACCATGGCGACGTATCCGCTCGATTTCGGTGAGCAGTGCTTCCAGTCCCTCAACCACGCCATCGTCTTCCACACCAGCCTCCAGCGTGTAACTGTCCACGGGGCGCACCACGTTGCCGGAACTGCCAAAGGCATAGAGGAACGGGGCATCAGCCTGTCGAGCGATCTCCGCCAAACGCAAATTGAGCAACTCGCTGAAGAGGGCTTCCACCAGCGACTCTTGAAAATCACCGGTAGTCCGGTCGACCCTGGCCGGGTGCATGTTTTCGATCGATACAGATGTGGTGGTGTTTTCCGGGTCGCTGATGACCAGGAATCGAGTACGGTCCATGGCGGGAACCTGGTAGTACCGTCGGGGCTCTCCGGCCGGCGCAGGTGGGAGTTGGGAAAAGCGATCCTGAATACGCGCTTCCATCAGATCGGCATCGAAATCGCCGACCGCGATGATTGCCATCAGGTCTGGCCGATACCAGGTTTCGAAAAAACGACGGGTCGCTTCGGGCGGCGACTCCCGGATGATATCCATATCCCCGATGGGTAAACGCTCGGCGTAGAGGGAGTCTTCGAGCAGCACTGGCCAAATCTGCTCCAGAATGCGGCCGCTGGCATTTTGGTCCCTCAGCCGCCATTCCTCGACAACAACACCGCGTTCCTTGTCGATCTCCTCTGCGTCGAGCAGCGCATAAGCGGCCCAATCCTCCAACACGTCAAGCGCTGATTGAACGATCAAGGCATCATCGGTGGGAATGTGCAGCATGTAGACAGTCTCGTCGAATGAGGTGTATGCGTTGACATCGGGCCCGAACTCGATTCCCAGGCTTTGCAGAAAGCCGACCAATTGGGTCTTTGGGAAGCGCCGCGTGCCGTTGAACAGCATATGTTCCAGGAGGTGAGCCAGACCCTTTTGATCTTCATTCTCGAGGATCGATCCCGCATCAATGGCGAGCCAGAGTTCGGCGCGTTCTTTGGGTTCCTCATTGTGGCGAATGAAGTAGGCAAGGCCATTGTCCAGCTGTCCGGTGCGAACCTGCGGGTCGAAGGGCAAGAGGTTCGCCTCGAGCGGCTGGCTGGAAGGCGGTTCATCGGAAGTGGCCACAAGGAGCGGCGGGAATGAAGGCTGAAGAACCGGCACACAGCCGGCCAAGAGCATGAGCAGAATCAACGCTGCAGGAACAAAATGTTTCATCGGGAAAGCTACCTCCATCGTCGGGCGACATCATTTCCGGCACCGGTCCGGAACCGCCGGCCCGGTTGTGCCCAGTCTATTGAGGGTACCCATGTCTGTCAAATTGGAGTCAATCGGTGTCTTTCTTGACACGGGGGCCCATCGTGGTATACTTTAGAACGATTCTAACATAAGAATGATTATCGATTTGTCAGGAGTTCTATGAATCACACCACTTTGCGTTCCCAGCAGATGGAAGAGGCCCTTCGCCAGGCAGGCTACCGAATGACACCGCAGCGCCTGGCTATCTGTGAGGTATTGGCCGGCAGCGCCGACCATCCAACGCCCTATTCTGTCTTCGATCAGGTGCGGGAGCGTTTTCCCACGGTCAGTCGCGCGACTGTCTATAACACGCTCAACGCCCTGCGTGACCTGGGCGAGATTGTCGAAATCGGCCTTGGCCGCAGCGAGACCCACTATGAGCCCAACCTGGCGCCCCATGCCAACCTGATCTGTCTTCGCTGCGGCCGGATTGTCGACTACGATGGGTTGCCTTTGCAGGAATTGGGCAGCGAGGTTGCTGCTGACACCGGGTTCGATGTAAAAAACACCCGCCTGGAGGTGTTTGGAATCTGCGACAAATGCCAGAGGGCATGAATTTCCATTATCAAAGAAAGATGATTGACAGCGAATGAGCCAATCACAAACCGTTCCGTTTGGGTTTCGAAGTACTGGCAAAACCGGTAGATCGGGCGACAACGATGAGATCGAGCGCTGCGCCGATGTATTGCGGCAAGCTGTGGAAACGCGCCCCGGCCTTGTCAGTGCCGAGTTAAATGTCAGGAAGGGTGAACTTACCCTTGAGTATGATCCAACGGTGTTGCCTGCGCCCGAGGCTGACCAGTTGATTTCCCAGGTAAGCGCTGCAATGGATCACCGTTACGATATCTGTGCTTCCATGCTGGCTGGCTTTGACTGCGATACCTGCGCCGATTCCCGGGATCCAGGCTTGTGGGACGAAAGTGCCGGCAACAGCGCGGCTATCGTGACCCTGCGTCCTGGCCTGGTCACCGTGGCGACAGGTGGCATGCCCGCCGTGCGCGCCCAGGTAAAACGAAAAATCCACCCAAGTGACCTTGCCGGGGATGAAGGCCTGCGATGGCCCTGGCAGCGCTGGGATTTATCGCAATGGGAGATCCTGCTGACCACTATCACGGGAATCTGCATTGCGGCAGCCTGGATTGGAAGCGCATTTGGATTGCCGCAAACCTGGCAGACCGCGCTCTACGTAGTGGCATATCTGACGGGAGGCTATTTTGGGGTCCGGGAAGGATTGTCCGAACTAAGGCGGGGCGTCATCAACGTGGATCTGTTGATGGTACTCGCTGCCATCGGTGCAGCAATCATTGGCGATTGGCGGGAGGGCGCTATCCTGCTTTTCCTCTTCTCGTTGAGCAATACCCTTCAGAGCTACGCGATGGGTCGCAGCCGGCGGGCAATCGAAGCGCTGATGACGTTACGCCCCGAAGAGGCGCTGGTGAGACGAGATCGTACTGAAGTCTGGGTGCGGGTGGAGGATCTGAAGCTTGGGGATGTGGTTCTCGTACGGCCCGGCGAGCGATTGCCGGTCGATGGCACTATCCTGCGCGGGACTTCAAGTATCGATCAATCTACCATCACAGGAGAGTCGGTCCCCGTCGATGTCGAGAGTGGCGGCCAGGTGTTCGCTGGCACCCTGAATAAACAGGGCGCGCTGGAAGTAGAAGTGAATCACCTGGCGGGCGAGAGCACGTTGGCTCGTATTATCGAACTGGTGGAGAATGCGCAGGAGGAAAAGGCACCCACGCAGCGATTTCTGGATGACTTCGAACAGAAGTATGCGATTGGGGTGATCGTCGCCACGATGCTGGCAATCATTGTGCCGTTCGTTTTCCTGGACCAGCCCTTCGATGATGTCTTTTATCGGGCGATGACCTTCCTGGTGGTTGCCAGTCCCTGCGCGCTGGTGATCTCGGTGCCGGCAGCGATTCTGAGTGGCATCGCCAACGCAGCCCGCAAGGGAATCCTGTTCAAGGGTGGCGCCTATCTGGAGAGTCTGGCGACTGTGAAGGCCATGGCTTTTGACAAGACGGGCACTCTGACCGAGGGCAAGCCGGTGGTCACTGACCTGATTCCACTGGGCTGCTGCGCCGAGCAGGATGACCTGCTGGCCCTGGCTGCGTCGGTTGAGTCCCGATCGGAACATCCCCTGGCTCTGGCGATCGTGGCTGAAGCCCGCCATCGTGGCCTGGAATTCGAGCCCTGCGACGAACTGGAAGCAGTCACCGGCCGCGGCGCCCGCGCTGTCGCCGGGGATGGCCGGGTCTTTCTGATCGGCAATCTTGACCTCTTCCAGGACAGAATTGCCTTTTCGAATGAGCTATGCGGCGCGATGGGCGAGCTCGAATCGCAGGGCAAAACGGCCATGCTGTTGGGAGAGGAGCAGGAAGAGGGAGTTGTCCTTCACGGCCTGATTGCCGTGGCCGACCAGATTCGCCCGGAGGCACGACAGGCGCTGGACGATCTGCGGGGTCAGGGGATCGAACATATCATCATGCTCACGGGGGACAACGAGCGGGTTGCTCGCTCGGTTGCCCAACAGACTGGTGTGGATGAGTATCGTGCCGGCCTATTGCCAGGCGAGAAGGTGGATGCCGTCCAGGAGCTCCAGGGTGAATTTGGTTCGGTTGCCATGGTAGGCGATGGTGTCAACGATGCCCCTGCGTTGGCGGCTGCGAGCCTGGGCATTGCCATGGGCGCTGCCGGCACCGACGTTGCTTTGGAGACAGCGGATGTGGTGCTGATGTCGGATGAGCTGGAAAATATCTCCTATGTGGTCGATCTCAGCCACCGGGCCCGTCGCATTATACTGCAGAACATTGCTTTTGCCCTGGGGGTGATGGTGATTCTGGTCGTTGCCAATTTCGTGGTAGGCGTGCCGCTGCCGCTGGGCGTCGTGGCCCACGAGGGCAGCACGTTGATCGTGGTTGCCAATGGGTTGAGGTTGTTGCGGTAGGGGGAGGGTCGGAGGGTCAGAGTCTCAGAGGGTCAGATTGTCAGAGTCGCAGGGACACCGTTGACCACTGCCCGCTATGGCATCAACCGGCCTCGTCCCCACAGGCGTGGCGGACGCCGCAGGCCCGGCAGCGGGCGACCTGCTCGTGGTTGCGCGGCACGTTACGGCGGCTGCCCTCCTTTCTCATTTCCTTCATGAGATCGATAAGCTGGCGGCGAAGGGCGGTGGTGAAATCGATCTGTATGGTGGCGTTATTGTAGTGGATCAGTCCGAAGGGGGGCGTCTCTTCATGTTCCTGCTCGATCAGCAGGCAATAGGCGGCCAGCTGCATGATGTGTGAGTCATAGGCGGTGCCATTCCCGGGTGCTGATGTTCGTTTGACTTCCACCGGCACCAGGCCCGTGCGGGTCTCGACAAGGTAATCAGGTTTTCCTGTCAGTTGGTATTGGCGCGAGAAGTAGGGGCGAGAAACGACCGACCATTTTCCTGTGTCGGCATAGACCAGGCGGCCTTTCGGCAGGCCGCTGCGGCGGCGACCACGGCTGGCACGGATTGCGAGCCACAGGGCCAGACCGACGCACAACAGGCTAACGACTAGCAGTGATTTCCACATAATTGAACCGCATTTGAAATCAAGATGGGAACTTTTTGGTTACAAGAACAGGTTACTGATGATTTTCAACCGGCATTTACCATAAGCGAGTCCTCTTTAGTGCTGTCGCCGGGCACATTTGAGAATGCGTCCTCCGCCATTAACTACTGCCAATTGCCCGTCGATGAGTTACCATCAGACGTTTATGGTTGCGGTTTCTCAACCTTGACCTGTCCCAAAATGATGCCCTTGTCGCTGAAATCAACCTGCAGCCGGTCGTTGGTAGCCGGGTCATAGATGCCGATTTCGACAAAGTAGACTCCGGGCGGCGCGTCTGGCGGCAGGGTCAGGGTGTAATGGTCCTCGATCTGCTGGCCTGGCTGCCAGCCGGAGGTCGGCGCAGCTCCCAACTGCGGCATCTCGTCCGACTGGGCCCATACAGATGAAGGTGGCAGGACCAGATGGGTGAAGACCACGTAATCCTGGGCTGGAACCGCCAATGCCTGCCACCAGAGGGTTAATGCAAGAGACTCGCCGGGCGCCATGACGCGCCGGTCGAAATCAAAGCCGAGCAGGGCAATCTGATCATCAAAGTTGATAGAGACCTGGTTGGGGAATTTGCCCGCTTCGCTGCGGGGCAACAATGCAACCTGGCCGACCGTCCAATGGTCATAATCGCCCACAGTGAGTCGTTCGTTTGAGTCGTAATCGTAAAGGCCGACGTTCACTTTTAATCGATGGGGTGCAGGGGCGGTTTCGGGGATTCGCACGACATGTTGATCGGGGATCAGGACGCCCAGGGGCCAGTCGCTGGTGGCAAGGGCACCTTCGCCAGGATAGCTATCCTGCTGGGCCTGCAGGATACCATTTTCATCCACCAGGTGCACGAATACGCTATAGTCAGCGGGCAGTGATTGCATTGCCTGCCAGTAGAGGGTCAAATGCAACTCCTCGCCCGGGCGCGCCTCCTGGTTTTCGAGGTGATACCCAGCCAGCCTGATCTGGTCGCCGAAGGTGGCGTCGACCGCGGTAATACCTGCTGGTTTGGATCGCATCATGGGGGGCGCAGCATAGGCGGGAGCGATCCATCGGAAGGGAGCCAACGCAGCAAAAAGGAACATCAGGAGGGTCAGGACGGCGACAAGACCGGTCTGCCAGCTGCGCGGGACCCAGCCTGCCAGCCCGTAGGCGATGAGAACAGCTGCGGCGCTGATCGCCGGGAACAACAACCGGCCCTGGGGATAGCGCATCTGGGCCCAATTGAGCAGGGCCAGCAGGATCACGACACACCAAACCACCAGGAGGAATAGCTGGAGCCATGTGTGGCGGGGTAACCTGAGGGTATACCTATCAGCGGAAGGTCGACTGGAAGTGCGACGCCGCGAGCCCTGGTTGCCCGGCGTCGCGGGGGATCGTCCGCCAAACCTGGGTGTTCGTTGTTTGGGTCCACGCCTGCGGCCAGCTATGAAACGCAGGGGCCACACTACCAGCAAACCGATGGCACCAAAGAGGGCAATCGCTGTGTAGAATGAGTAGATCCATTTATCGGCCGGTACGTTGAACCAGCCGAAAACAGCCCAGGCCGATTGCCAGACACCGGGGGCCCGCGAGAGCAGCTCATCAACTGTAGGGGGTTCAGCCCGGCGCGGCAAGATATCAAACATGGCCTTGAGGCCCAGGGGGTCACCGTAAAGCTGCCAGTTGCGCAAGTACCACCAGCCGGCAACCGCCAGCACTACCACACCGACGATCAAGGCCCATCGCAGTAATTCACGCAGGGATTCCCGGCGGATCGAGATAATCAGCAGGGTCAGCCCCGCCAATCCCACCAGAGCCAGACCGCTGAGCTTTGCCAGGGCAGCGATCCCCACCAGCAGGCCGAGAAGGGCCAGTTGGGCGGTGGTCGGCGCTGCCTGGCGCGGGGTCACGCGCAGTGCGTTATCCTGGCTTCTCACAGAGGTATCTTCGACCGCAACCGTGCCACTTCTGAGGGCAGGGGTAACGGGGATGGTGCTGCCAGGGGGTGCCGGTTCCTGACGGCCCAACATGATGATTATCAGCCAGATTGCCGAAGCGCTGGCGGCAATGACGAGACTGTCGTTGTTGACGGCCGCGCTCAGGAAAAGGAACTGGGGGTTGAAGGCGACCAATGCGGCTGCCAGGCTGGCAAGGGCCTGGCGGTTGGGGAAAATGGCCAGGGAGGTGCCGTAGGCTGCCAGCACCGTCACCGCTCCAAGCAGGAGTGAAAAAAAGCGAGTCAGGTGGGCTGCCAGTGCTACTCCCTGCCAGGGCCAGGAATCTGCGGGTCCGTGCACGATAACATTCTTGTTGCCCGATGACCCGGGTTGCCCGATGGCTGCGTGGGGATTGTAGCGAATGATCTCATCTGCATTGTCGGTTGGGATTCTGCCGGTCAGCAGTGCCGCTGTCAAATAATAAAGAGGCGGCTGACTGCCTTCCTGGTGCCAGGGGGCTTCCCCTACCTGTTCCGGCCTTGGTAACCCCCTGTCCTCGACCAGCCAACGCACGTATTCATAGTGCCAGACCTCGTCCGGCGATTCAAATAGGGGATTGATCACACTGTAAATGATACCCAGAGCCAGGAACACAGCGAGGATCAATACTATGGGCCAATGGCCGCGAATAGCGGACTTCATGCATCCACCTCGCTGCTCATAGCGGGTTCCCTGAGGCACATCTTTTTCTGTGATGATTCAGAGGCTCGTCTGTCGTGGAAGCGCATCCACAGCAGGGATGCGCCACCAAAAACCAGCGATGCGAGCAGGGTAAGGATATTGACGGCAAAGCCACTGGCGATCGCCAGCGCGGTCTCCATGCCCACCAGGCTGAAGCCAAGGGCCCAACCTGCCTCATGGGCGCCGAAGCCACCGACCGTGACGAAGGGTATGGCTTTGGCCAACATGGCAAAGGTGCCGCCCACGATGACGAGGGGATATGCCTGAGGCAGGCCGATAGCTTGCATGAAGGCGGCAAACCAGGCAAAGGTGGCAAGCCATGTCAGCAAAGACCAGCCGAATGTCAAGCCGTAGGTGCGAAAGGAGCGCATCTCCTCGAATGCCTCGACCGCCCGCCAGCCGGCACGCAACAAGTACTTCACCCAGCGGAGCTTTTCGACCCCGAGTTTCTGCATCAGTCCCTGGGCAAAGCGCATGATTTGCCGTCCCAACCAGGGCATCGCGGCCAGGATCACCAGCGAGACCAAAAGCAGCGCTGCCACGATCGAAACGACCGATTCAGCGCGTTCGCTCAGCTTATTAAGATTCAGCAGGGCAAAACCGACAAAGAGCACTGCTACAGCCAGATAGTCAAAGACTCGGGCCACGATAAGGGCAGCGCTGCTTTCGCCGACCGGCACAGCATGGCGGCGCACCATAAAATAGGGGAAAGAGAGCTCGCCACTGCGAGAAGGCAGCACATTGTTGAACAGACTCAGGGCAAACATCTCGGGCAATATGCGCAGAGGTGAGTACCAGGATTGGCTGGCATGTTCTTTCTGGCTCTCGCTCAAGGGCGAACCTGTTCCGTCGTCGTAACCATCCAGATCCATGAGGACGCTGAATCGAAAGGCGCGGAGGATGTTGGTCAGCACATAAAAGCCGAAACCGATCAGTAGCCAGTATGGATCGATGTTTGACAAAAGACGCCATACGGTCGTCGGGTCGATCTGCCAGAGAAGCAGAACCACCAGAAGCAACGCCAACAGATAGGGTACCAGACGCCTGGCTTTAGCCATCGTGCCTCAACCGTTTGACTCGCAGCAAGATATCCTCGCTCAGACGGCGGTTGACGGCGATCAGATCGGCAAGCAGCCCGATCAGAATGACCTGGAATCCAGCAATCAGCAGCACGGCCGCAATAATTACCGACTGCACGTGGCCCGTGCCTTCGCCTTGGGTAACAAAATAGACGTAGCGCAGGGAGAGCAGAAAGCCGCCGAAAAGCAGAATCAACCCGGCGATCACGAAAACACGCAACGGCTGATACATGGTGTAGATGCGAACGATGGTCTCGCCAGATCGCCGCAGGTAGCCAGGCAGGCTGCTAAACAGCCTGCTCTCCCGGGTGACCGGATTGGTGCCGACCGGCACATGGGTCAGTGCCAGCCGCTGTTTGCCTGCCTGAATGATCGTTTCCAGGGTATAGGAATAATCGGAGACAACGTTCAGGCGCATGGCTGCCTCCCGGCTGTAGGCCCGAAAGCCGCTGGTGGTATCGGGTATATCGGTGTCCGACGCCTGGCGCACTACCCAGCTGCCCAGGCGCTGGAGGCGTTTTTTGGTGGTCGAAAAGTGGGGAATCGTGTCGATTTGTCGATCACCGATGACGATGTCGGCCTGTTCAGAGAGGATCGGTGCCACCAATTTGCTGATATCGCTACCGGCATACTGATTGTCGCCATCGGTGTTGACGATGATGTCAGCGTCCAGGCGAAGGCTGGCGTCCAGGCCAGCCGAGAACGCCGCCGCCAGCCCACGATTTTGTCGAAACCGTACGATGTGTTCCACGCCAAGCTCGCGGGCGACCGCGACTGTCCGATCGGAACTTCCGTCATCGATGACAAGAATCTCTACGTTGTCAATGCCATCGATGGAACGGGGAATGTCCCGAACGGTGGCAGGCAACGTGGCCTCTTCGTTCAGACATGGTATCTGGACGATGAGCTTCATGATTCTGAGCCGGAGGTGGGGTTAGCCTTCACGTCCGGTGCCACCGTCCCATGGCAATACGACGATGGCTACACCTGCCGGTCCCCAATTGGAAAACCAACTTGCTTGCTCGGGCGCGAGCCGAATACAGCCTCGGGATGCCGGAAAGGTCCCCAGATCGGGCATTCCCTGATAAAGTTTCTCACCGCTGTTGGTGAGGGTATAGGGTAAACTATGGATCAGGATGGAGCCACTTGCCTTGAAAAGGAACCAGGCATCGTCGGCCATGACTCCGTTTGCGGCGAAGGTACCCCAGAAATCTCCGATCTCGCCACTCCAGGCTGGTGTGAACCAGCCCCGATCAGGGTCGCCGGTGCTTATATTCAGTTCCTGCAGCAGATAGCCATCCTGCACAATACTCATGCGCTGGGAGTTCTGGTTGATAATCACGAAGGAGCCGGCGGGGTCAATGCCGTGGTCTTCGGCAACCTCGATCAGGAACGGTTCCGGGGTAGGAAGCACCGGGGAAGGGGTGGCCAGTGGTGGGGCATGGCTGTCTTCATCGAGGGGCGCCGATGTAGGCTGGGGAGTCCAGGTTGCCAGGGATGTCGCGGTTGGCGTGGGAAAAGGCCGAGCGGTGGGTGTGGACATCCAATTCTCACCGACGTAAAACTGCCCCACGACGGGGGCCAATGCCTGCCCCTCCCGTGAAAACAGGCTGATGGCTTGCCAACTGACCGCAAGGGCGAATCCGAAGAAAACCAGCAGAATGGCAGCTCGGCGCAAATACCGCAACAGGCGATCCGACATCAGGATGCGCCTCCCAGGGCCATCAGCAGAGCAACCACAGCGGTGAGAAGGGCAAGAGTTCCCAGGAGGAAAGCCAGACGGCGCTGGCGATGATAGCCTGCCACGGAACGAGCATGCCGGTCATGTTCATCCTGGCCAGCCTGGAGGGAAGCCACGTTATCAGATGGCACATTTCGGACCCGACGGAGCCACCAGGCCCGCGAGCAATACAGGTATTCGCCAATCTCGCTGGCCCGTAAAATGCTGTCGTTATCCCTGCTCATTGGAGGGTTGATCACTCATAACCCGGGCTTCAAAGGCCAGGAGGGCCTCTCGCATCTGTTCCTGCCGGAGGGCCATTGTCAGATCACCGCGGGTGCGTTCCAGCGTAGCCCGGAGCACGTCGGTTTGGCGCCGCAGTCCGCCGGTGATGGCATCGGGAAAATCGATGGTGATATGCAGGCTGTAGATGTCGTCCATGATTGCCAGGTAGGGCTCGGCATCTTCGACGCGGCCCCGGCGAATCAGATCCAACACGAAACGCCGCATCTCAGTGGCTGCCTCCGACGTCCCTTTGAGATAACTGCCCGACGGCACGCCCAACTCCTGGGGGGTCGGCAATGGATTGCCCGCGACGAGCGCGTATACCACGTGGGCCTCGGTCAGCTCCTTGAGAGCATCCTGCGTATAACCGGTATAAAACAGGTCCGGCATTGCCTCCAGGTCGGCGACCATCAGAGCAGCGGCCTCGCGTGCCTCGGCCAGCAGCTCGCTGGCCGTCTCCAGGTCGTGGCGATGAACGGCGCGGATGCTGTGCGCGCAAAGGCGAATCAGCTCGCGGGAACGCCGCAAGGTTCTATCACGCACATCGTTGCGTTCGGTGAGATCGGAACGTATCGATTCAATGATGTCGGCAAGTTGATCCAAGATCGTTCCCTATCCTATTCACCCGACTCTGGCGGGGCTGAGTTCTCTTCGGGTTCGTCGTCGTCTTCGGAGCCAACGCTCCATTGCATACCGCCCAGGGAGCCTGATCCAGAATCGAAGGTGTTGCTCTGGCGATCGGGACCCGGTATTTTGCCGAAACGGCCTTCGAACTTTTCGAGATTCTGTCTCAGGGCTTGCTGGACCATTTTGGCGGATGTGGGGGTGAGAACCACGCGGGCTTTGACCCGTCCTTTGGGCATACCAGGCAGCAATTGGGCGAAATCGATCACCACTTCATTGGGGGTGTGACTGATTACTGCAAAGTTGGCGTAGGTGGGGTCCAACTCCTGCGGCAGTTCCAGGTTGACTCGACGGGGCTTTCGTTTTTTTTCTTCCGCCACAGCTGTTTCCTTCCACAAGATCAAAGAAAAAGACACGGCGCTTTGTGGTTAGGCGCCGCGTCTATTCTAACATAGAAGAGAGCGATTTGGCGAATGTTACCTCTACTTGGCAGTTAGCCATGTCAGACAGTACAATGGGAAAATGGCCAAGCTAATGCCGGGCGCAGAGCCCTTTTTCTACCCAGGAAACGATGTGGGTTGCCTGTTGATCCACGGTTTTACCGCAAGCGCCCAGGAAGTGCATGGCCTGGGGCGTTATCTTGCCAGCCAGGGCCTCACCGTTCGAGGGTTACTATTGCCCGGCCACGGTACGCATCCTGACGACATGCTGAACGCCGATTGGCGGATGTGGTATGCGGCCGTGCGAATAGGGTACGAAGATCTCAGGCGGCGCTGTGATCAGGTCTTTGCCATGGGTTTGTCTGAGCGTCCTCTCTAAACTTCGCTCTCTTGCGATTCTCCCATCACCAGTCTGATGATCCACTTGCCGATCTCGCCCAGGAAGAGCATGGATACTGCGACGGCGATGCAGATTACCCACTGTTGGCCTGTCAACGAGGTCGTGTCGAAGATGTTTTGGAAGAGGGGTAGTTCGGTTACCAACACAGCCATGAGGATCACGAAACCGTAGGTGAGAAGCAGTCGTTTGTTGGAGAAGGTCTCGTCACGGAAGACGGTTTCTGTGGGATGTCGCAGATTGAGCGCCACAGACAGATGGGAGAGGGAGAAGGTAATCAACGCCATGGTCTGAGCAATCATTGCAGAGGCGAAGCGGGTTTCGGCCCATGTGTATGTGGCCAGAGTAATCGCGGCCATGAAGAAGCCGACCAGAATCAGGCGGGCTCCCATGCGCTTGCCGACAAGCGGGTCGCTGGCCGGTCGCGGTTTTCGGTCCATCAATCCTGGCGAGGGGGTATCGAAGCCCAGGGCCATGCCGATGGGGGCGTCCACGAGAAAGTTCACCCAAAGGATCTGCAAGGGGGCAAAAAACGCCGTTCCGGCCACGTCGAAAAGCGAGGATCCCAGAAAGGTCAGGATGAAGCCCATCAGGGTTGCCATCTGGAAGCGAATATACTTCAAGAGGTTGTCGTAGATGCCGCGGCCTTGCTCCACCGCCACCACAATTGTGGCGAAATTGTCGTCGGTGAGGATCATTGCGGCCGAATCCTTGGAAACGTCGGTTCCGGTGATTCCCATGGCGACACCGATGTCGGCGTTCTTCAGCGCCGGCGCGTCGTTTACACCGTCGCCTGTCATGGCGACGATGTTGCCTTTTTCCTGCAGAATTTTGACCAGGCGAACTTTGTGTTCGGGAGCGACCCGGGCGATGACGCCGATTCCGTCGATCTCCTGTTTGGCCTCCTGGTCGCTCATGTGCTCGAATTCGGCGCCGGTGATGGCCCGTCCCTCGATACCCAACTGACTGCCAATGGCGGCTGCCGTGGTGGCATGGTCGCCGGTAATCATGCGCACCTGGATCCCGGCGCTCTTGCATTCAGCGATGGCATCTCTTGCTTCGGGGCGAGGTGGATCGACGATGCCCGCCATGCCCAGCAAGGAAAGGCCTTCGATTTTCGATAGCAGGTCATCGCTGTTGGCGTCGAAGGTCCGGGGATCGAAATCCTTTTGGGCGACCATCATGACCCGCATACCTTCACTGGCCAGGAGGTCGTTGCCTTCCATTACCCTGGCTTTCCGTTCATCGTCCAGGTCAACGAGTTGGCCGTTTCTGTCGAGGCTGTGGGAGGAAAGAGCCGTCAATACGTCCGGAGCGCCCTTGACGTAACAGCGGACCACCTCTTTTCCGTTATCGGTCATGTTGTGGAAGGTGGCCATCAGCTTATAGGCGGAGTCAAAGGGTACCTCGGCAATGCGGGGATACGCCTGGCGGGTGCCTTCCACGTCGAGACCACCTTTGGAAGCAAGAACAACCAGCGCGCCCTCGGTCGGATCGCCAATCAGTTCCCCGTCCTTAACCACGGCATCCGAAGCCAGGGCCATGGGCATGAGCACTGGCCCCAAATCATCTATTTCCTGACCACCGATTTGCTGGATCTGGCCGGTGGTGTCGTAACCCTCCCCGGTCACGTTCAGTCTGAAATCTGCGGTAAACAGAGTTTGCGCCGTCATCTGATTGAGGGTGAGGGTGCCTGTCTTGTCTGAACAGATGGCCGAGGTTGATCCCAGCGTCTCGACGGCCGGCAGGCGTTTGACAATGGCGTTGCGTTGGGCCAACTCGGAGGTGCCAATCGAAAGCATGGTGGTGATTACGACCGGCATACCGGTGGGGATGGCAGCGATAGCCAGAGAAATGCCAACGACAAACAGCTCATCGATGGTCTCGCCTCGAGCAAGGCCGATGACCACAATGGCAACCAGGGCCAGTGCAGCGAGCCCGGCAATCATCAGGGTCAAGCGGTCGATCTGCTTGGTGAGAGGAGTCTTTTCCACCTCCGTCTTCTGAAGCATGCCGGCAATGTTGCCCACCTCGGTGTTCATGCCGGTTCCGGTCACCAGCATTTCACCGCGTCCTCTGGTGACGCTGGACTGCATGTAGGCCATGTCGATGCGGTCCCCCAACGGTACATCGTCGCCGGTGACTGGGTCTATGCTCTTGGCCACCGGTGTGCTTTCGCCGGTCAGGGCCGACTCCTCGATCTCCAGGGCAGCGGCTATACTGAGACGACCATCAGCTGGAATTCGATCTCCGGCCTCGAAGAGCACGACATCCCCGGGCACCAGTTCTTCGGCCGGAATCTCAGTGATCTGTCCCTCCCGACGTACTCTTGCATCGATCTGCAACATCTCCTTCAAGGAAGCGAGACTGGCCTCGGCCTTGGCTTCCTGGCGCATGCCCATGATGGCGTTGAAGATCGTGAGTAACACAAGGAGGGTCGCCGTGGCGATGTCCTGGATCGCCAGCAGACTGACCAGGGCCGCGCCCAGCAATACGATTTGCATGTAATCCCGGTATTGGCGCAGGAATGCTCGCCAGCGAGGTTCTGTTTCTTCCTCGGCCAACTGGTTGGGTCCGTAGGTCTGTAACCGCTCGGATGCCTCTGCCCCACTAAGGCCGATGGCTGGATCGACTCCCAGGGTTTTGGCCGTCTCATCGATGGTCAGCTCATGCCAGACCAGTGATTCGTCATGCATATGCTCGTTCCTTTCCTTTTCCCTGGTCGGACAATTCGATCATTGGATTACTGCCAACTCTCTTCCCACCCTGGCAAAGACCGCCAGGCCAGTCTCCAGGTCTTCCTGGCTATGCGCGGCGGAGATCATTACCCGGATGCGCGCCAGGCCCCGCGGCACGGTAGGAAATGTGATTGCAGTACCGAAGACCCCTTGCTCATAGAGCCGCCGGCTGAATGCCTGCGCCAACAGCTCGTCGCCCAACATGACCGGCGTGATGGGCGTTTGGGTTTTGCCTGTGTCGAAGCCCAATTTCTGCATCTCTGCCTGGAAGGCCCGGCCGTTTTCCCAGAGACGATCCACGAGTGCCGTCGATTCGGAGAGGATGTCCACTGCGGCGATACAGGCTGCCACATCGGGTACCGTCATTGCACTGGAAAAGAGGAAGGGCCGTCCACGCTGCTTCAGCCAGTTCACCAGCGTCTGTGAGCCGGCGACCACACCTCCCACGGCGCCAAAAGCCTTGCTCAGCGTACCGATGTCGACGTCGACCCGGCCATGCAGGTCGAAGTGATCGACGATGCCGCGGCCTCCCCGGCCCAAGACGCCCTCACCGTGGGCGTCGTCTACGATGGTCAGCGCCCCGAATTCCTCAGCCAGTGTCACGATCTGGTCCAGGGGAGCGATATCGCCGTCCATGCTGAATACGCCATCGGTGATGATGAACATGCGCTCGTACCGGCCGGCGTTGGCTTCCAGTACCTCGCGCAAAGAGGCCATGTCGCAATGCTTGTAAATGGCACGACTGGCCTTGGTCAGGCGCACTCCGTCGATGATGCTGGCGTGGTTGAGCGCGTCGCTGATAATAAGATCGGTTTTGCCGATCAGCGCTGGGATCGTGCCTATGTTGGCAGAAAAACCACTCTGGAATGTGATGGCAGCCTGGGCACCTTTGAACTCGGCCAGCTTGCGCTCAAGGTCCTCATGCAGGGTCATCGTACCTGCAATGGTGCGGACTGCCGCCGGTCCGACACCGTAGGCGCCAATGGCCTCCCGGGCGGCCTGTATAATTCGGGGATGGTTTGCCAGACCCAGATAGTTGTTTGAGCAGAAGTTCAGCACCTCTTTGCCGTCCACAACCAGCCAGGCGCCCTGAGGGGAATCCAACGTGCGAATGTGGGTATACCGGCCACTCTCCTCCAGGTTTGTCAGTTCCGCATCGAGCCAGGCAAGATTATCGTTTGCTGTCGTCATTGCTACTTTCCTCCTGATTCAGGAACATCACCACCTTGCCGCTGGCACCGCTGCCCATGACGGTGATGGCGTCTTCCCACTGCTCCAGGGTAAACCGGTGGGTTACCAGCGGGCCAAGATCGACGGCGTTGGCGTCGATCAAGCCACTCATGCGAAACCAGGTGTCCCACAGCTTTCGACCGGTGATGCCGTATACGGTGGCGCCCTTGAAGATAATGTGATTGTTGATGTCGAAGCCGATGGGAGCTGCGGTGAGGCCCAGCAGCGCTGCTTCACCGCCATCCCGAAGCACGGTAAATCCCTGGTCGATGGCCGACGAAGCACCACTCATTTCCAGGAGAACGTCGACTCCTTCTCCAGCGGTATCATCCAGAATAAATTCGACCACATCGACCTCCGCGACGTTGAGGGTGTGGGTGGCACCCATCTGGCGGGCCAATCGTAGCCGGTAGGGGCTGATGTCGGTGGCGTAAACGGCCCGGGCGCCCGCGGCTTTGGCAACGGCAACGGTCATCAGGCCCACGGGGCCGCAACCGGTGATGAGAACCTTTCTGGCGGTCAGGTCGGTGGCGAAAGCAGTATGGACCGCGTTGCCGAAATTCTCCAGCATGCACGCGATTTCCGGAGGCATGTCGGGGGGATTGGGCCAGAGGTTATATTCGGGCATGACAATATACTCAGCCCAACAGCCATCGCGGTCGACGCCGATGATCTGGTGGTTCTGGCAGATGTGTCCATTGCCGGTACGGCATTGCGGACAATGGCCGCAGATGATATGGCTTTCGGCCGAGATGAAATCGCCTTCCTTGACCTCATGAACGTCGCGCCCTGTGGCAACTACGGTGCCACAGAACTCATGGCCGACAACCAGTGGCGGGCGGATCCGTTTGCGTGCCCAAGGATCCCACTTGTAGATGTGCAGGTCGGTACCACAGATCGAGGCTGCCTGGACCTTGATCAGCGCATCGGTGGGTCCAATCTCGGGAATCGGCACCTCAGCTAAACGCATGCCGGGGGCTTGTTCAGGTTTGATCACAGCTTTCATCGTCTTCGACATAGCGATCACTCCGGTTTGACGTGGTAGGCCGACTGGGTCTGTCTGGGGTAAAGTTCAGGAACCGTGAGGTCGACCAACTCCGGCGACACTGGCGGCCAGTCTCCTGCTCCTCATGCTATAGTATAGCCGCTAATGGGTCTTTCGCAAAGGTCGAGATTGGACACACCTCCTTGCCGGACGGTGGCGAAGATGATACAATAATCGGGCAATCGAAAGATGCAACTCAACCGTCTGTTGACGAAAGTTGTTTTCAGCATTCGTCGTTCATCCAACAGGAGAATCGGCCCTATTCCATGGTAGCGAACATGCCCCCACCGCAGCGAATTGTAGTCATCGGATATCGAGGCCAGCTGGGCCGTGCGCTGACGGCAGCCCTTTCCGACCGTCAACTGCTGGCGCTGGACTATCCCGAAATCGACATGACTCAACCCGGGATCATCGAGCAGGTCTGCGATCACAGGCCCGAGGTGGTGATCAACGCTGCTGCCTGGACCGACGTCGACAGTGCTGAGGAGAGGCCCGACGCTTGCTATGCAGTCAACGTTACAGGTGTGCAGAATCTGGCATTGGCGTGCCAACGGAGCGGGGCTGCCCTGCTGCACGTCAGCACGAACGAGGTATTTCCGGGAGAATCAGGTCGTTTCTACCGGGAATGGGACAGGCCCGGAGCGGTCAGTGGCAGCTATTCACGTAGCAAGGAAGCCGCCGAAGCTGTGGTGCGCAATCTTCTTCCGGGGCGCTTCTATATTACACGCACCGCATGGCTCTACAACAACGGTGGCAACAACTTCATCACGAAGATACAGGCGGCCGCCGACAAACATGGCGCGCTGCGAGTGGTGGCCGACGAGTTTGGCAGCCCCACCTACGCTGTGGACCTGGCGGAAGCCATCGTTCAATTGATCGATTCCGGGCACTACGGAATCTACCATCTCATCAACAGCGGCTACTGCTCACGCTATCAGTGGGCTGTCGAGTTGCTGGGCCAATCGGGCCGTTCCGATGTGCCGGTAACACCCATTTCATCGGGTGAGTGGCCCCGGCGAACTGTGCCGCCGCCTCACGCAATCATACTCAACAGCATTGGTCCAGCCCTGGGAATCACGCTGCGTCCCTGGGAGAAGGCTCTGGCGGCCTATTTCGAGCGCGAAGCCAACGGGACGGGTGGCTGAGATGGCCCTGTCCGGCCGGCCCGATTTGGTTATTGCGACTATCTGTTTGACAGGCTTTCCGATATTCTTATGTCCGAGTTGCCTTTCGCGTCGGTGATCATACCGAATTACAACGGCAGGGAACTGCTGGCGACCTGTCTGGAGGCGCTGCGGCAGCAATCATTTCCTCCGGAAGGTTTCGAAGTCATCGTTGTGGATGATGCTTCCAGCGATGATTCGGTCGAATTCCTGGCCGAGCGATTTCCGGAAGTCCAGGTGGTGGCATTGACGCAGAACAGCGGTTTCGTGTCGGCTTGCAACGCGGGCGTGGCTGAGGCCAGAGGCGATGTGCTGGTGCTGCTGAACAATGATACGGAGGTTGAGCCTGGGTGGCTGGAGGCACTGGTGGGCGCTTTGATGGCTCACCCTGAAGCAGGTTCGGCCTCCAGCAAGATGCTTCTGTTCGACCGCCGGGATGTTCTGCACACCACCGGAGACCTGATGGGCGCCGATGGGATTGCCCGCAATCGGGGTGTATGGGAGAAGGACGAGGGGCAGTACGATGAGGATATCTGGGTCTTCGGAGCCAACGGGGGCGGCGCGGCTTACCGGCGAGAGGCCTGGGAAGAAGCCGGTGGCTTCGATGAGGGGCTGTTCATGTACCTGGAGGATGTTGATCTGGCCTGGCGATTGCAACTACTGGGTTGGAAGTGTCTGTTCGTGCCCGAGGCCCGTGTTTATCACATGGTCAGCGCCACAGGCGGCGGTTCCCTGGCCAGCTACTACGTCGGCCGCAATACGATCTGGGTGATCGCACGCAATTGGCCGGCTGCCCTGTTGCGAAAGCACTGGCGCGCGATTACAGGTGCGCAACTGCGAATCGCCTGGGAGGCACTGGGGGCGTGGCGTGGCGTGGCGGCCCGGGCACGATTGAGAGGGCAATGGGACGGGCTTCGGGGATTGGCCAGAGCCAGGGCGCAGCGAAAGGTGGTGCAAGGCAATGTCGGTGTGCCGGCAGCGCGGTTGGAGAAGCTGCTGGTGTGAGGCGGGGGTTTGGACCATGAAGGGCGCGGAGGTTTGGACCACGAAGGCGCGGAGGGACGCGAAGGGCGCGAAGGTTTGGACCACGAAGGCACGGAGGTGCGCGAAGGTCACGAAGCGCGAAGGGCGCGAAGGTTTGGACCACGAAGGCAC
>JAYELL010000057.1 GCA_034717495.1 Chloroflexota bacterium
ACGGGCGGTTACGAAGATCACAGGAATATCGGCGCCTGTCTTGAAGTGACGAAGGGCCTCCAGGCCATCCATGCCGGGCAGCCCCACGTCCAGCAGGATTAGATCGGGTGGATCCCGGCGTGCGACCGCCAGCCCATCCTCAGCGCTGGCGGTTGTGCTGGTTTGATAGCCGACGAGCTCCAACTGCAGGCTCAGGCTGCGGCGCAACAGGTCGTCATCTTCAACGATCAGAATATGTTGTGGCATGGCAAAGCCTCGGGGAAGAATGATGAAACCAGCGGCTATCATAACATGGATTGCCAGCCAATTCAAGCGGCGTATGGGGAACAGAAATTCTGCCGACTCCCCTCCCCGAACCGGGGAAGGGGTCACGGTTAATGGCTTTGACAACGGTGCTGGGTGGTGATAGACTGCGCGTGTTCTGTTGGGAAATAATCCCGGAAACGAGGTCAAAGAACCTTGGCATGGCGAGGGTGTTGAACCAGTCCGCGCCGGGCCGCGATTTCTCCACGAGGCAGGGACTCCAATGCATCTATACTTGATTCGACATGGACAGAGTTACGTGAATCTGAAGGACTGGGAGGATGGCAACCTGGATGAGGGGTTGACCGAGCTTGGACAGCAGCAGGCGGCCGCGCTTGGTACCTGGATGCCGGTGGCGGTACCCGAGATCGATACCCTTTACGCCAGCACCATGCGTCGCGCCCGGGAGACCGCTCAGTACCTGGCTGATGCTTACCAATGCGGGATCGAATTCGACGATCGACTGCGGGAGATTGGCAACAACCGCTACGACCACACACCGTGGCCCAGCGATGATCTGCCCAAAGAGTATTCTGATTACTGGTCAAGCGAGCGACCCTTTGCCACCTCCACGCCCATCGTGGAGGGTGGTGAGACCTTTATGCATTTCCGTACCCGGGTCGGACTGTTCATTGAGGAATTGGTGACATGCTGCCGCGGAAAGCGAGTGCTGGCGGTTTGCCACGGCGGAGTCGTCGAGGCAGCCTTCGATCATATCTTCAACATCGGTCCCTGGCGCCGCTGTGAGATATGGGATCACAACACCGGCGTTACCTATTTTGAGTATGTGGAGATTCCTCGGCGCGAGACATGGCGCCTTCATTTCCATAACCGGATTGACCATCTTGTCCAGGAGATTACGGCTGAGTAAGGGGCATGTTCCCGTTCGGCCAATCGTTTCGACCAGTCGGAATTGATCCGATTCCCGGATTGAGTGCCAGGGCGTACCTGGAGGGAGACAGATCGTGGAAACCGGTTTGTTCGATTGGGAACAGCTGGAGGGGAGGGATTAGACCATAATCACCAGCCGCCGCAATCGGCGCATCGTCGAGGTGCGAAAATTGAACCAGCGCAAACACAGGCAGCGCCAGGGCCGTTTTTCGGTCGAGGGTGTGGCATTGTTGGAGATGGCGTTGGCAGCGGGCGTGCAGCCCCAGGAAGTCTACTTCAGTGAAGAACAGCTGCAGTTGAGCGACGGTGGAGGCAGGGTGTTGGCGCGCCTGGCTGCCACAGATGCTGAGTTGGTGGCTGTTTCCCTGGAGGTGATGAACTCCCTGGCCGATCGCGGGATTCCCGAGGGAATCGTATCCCTGTTTCCCTTGTTCGAAACCCCGCTGAACGATCTGCGTCTGGCAGGAGATGGCCTGGTATTGCTCATTGATCGGCTCCAGGATCCTGGAAACCTGGGCACGCTAATCCGCACCGCCGACGCCATCGATGCAGCCGCGGTGGTGTTGATCGAGCCCTGTGTGGACCCCTTCGAGTCCAAGGCGGTGAGAGCGACTATGGGATCTCTCTTCAATGTGCCTTTGATGCGCACCACCGATGTGCCGGCTCTTTTCCAGCGACTTGCGGCATTGGGGCTTTCGACCGTGGCTGCTGATGCCCATCGCGGGGAAGCCTGGGGCGCCAACTTGTGGCAGGGTTCGGTGGCATTGGTGGTCGGGCATGAGACGCGCGGCCTGACGGAGGATGTCCTTCCCTACGTCGATGCCTGGGTCAGTCTTCCCATGGTGGGCAAGGCGGAATCGCTCAATGTGGCGGTAGCAGGCGGTGTGCTGATGTATGCCTGGCTGAAGGCGAACGAGCGCCATGGTTGATATCCTTGTTATCGGAGGTGCCTCTCTCGACCGTTTGCATTTCGCAGGCAGGACAGCACAGTCACCCGGTGGCGCCGGGCTCTATACCGCTGCTGCCGCGCACCGGGCGGGTGCCACTGTGGCGATGTTGGCGCCCAGACCTGACCCTGTTCCTCGGGCATTGGAACCAGCGGCAGAGCGGATTGACTGGATAGGGCCTCTTGTTCCTCCCAAGGACCTTCCACATTTCGAGATTGCCCATTATGGCGGCGGCAGGGCTGAACTGGTCACGGCTCGCTGGGGAGCAGAGGCCAGACTGACACCGCAAGAGCTTCCCGGTGATCTCTCAGGCTTTTCAATAGTCCACATTGCCGCTCTGGGATCTGCTGAACGGCAACTTGCGTTCCTACGCTCCTGCCGACTGCGTGGCGCATCCCGTATCTCGGTTGGTACCTATGCCAGGGTTGTTGTCGGAGAAACAGAGACAGTAAGGGCCTTGCTCCGTGAGGCTGATCTGTTTTTCATGAACGAAAACGAGGCTGCTGTCCTGTTCGCCGATGTGGTGGATGCCAGAACCCAGCCGGGGAAGCTTCTCTTCATCACACTGGGCGAGAAGGGCGCCAGGGTTTGTCAGGGAGATCGTGTCAGCGAAATAAGCCCTGTGTCTGCACGGGAACTGGATCCAACGGGTGCCGGCGACACCTTCTGCGGAACCACACTGGCCCTCCTGGCACGTCACGAGCATCCGGTACTTGCCGCCGAAATGGCCACCGCTCTGGCTGCGCAGGTCATCGAGAGTGTCGGTCCTTCAGCCCTGTGGCGAACCGACCCGCTGCCCAGGCCGGCAGCAGATCGAAGGGTGATCGTCAATCCGGTGCAGGTAGACAACGTTGCGGCCTTGATCGCAGACCTGCCGGAGGTGCAGGCTTTTGACTTCACCGGTCCTGAGTATCCTCCAGAAGGACACCCGGCTACCCTTGGCTATTTCTTCACAGCAACGCTGCAACAATTCGGTTTTTGGTCTGTTGTCGATGATCACTACAGCCACCCGCTGTTGGCGCCCCTGGATGGGGCTGTACGCAAAGGTTCCGACTATCTGTGGCAAAGCTGGTTGCACCCCCTGGCAGGTGACCGGTCTTTTTATCATGCTTCCCGCCAGGTCACCCTGACTCCCGCGGACCTGAGTGCACTCTTCCGCGCCGACGATGGCTGCGATCCCATGCCAGCGCAGGCACTGCACCTGGAGGTAGCCCGATCCTATGGGCGGGATATGATGACCATGGCCCATACCCCGGCCGGGATGGTGCAGACAGCCAACCGATCGGCTGCACCTCTGGGAACCTTCCTGTCCAGCCTCGATCACGTGGGCGGCTACAAGGAAGACCCGCTGCGCAAGAAAGCAAGTCTGCTGGCGTTGATTCTGGCCCAGCGTCCTGAAAGGTTCCTGCGACCTGGCCCGTCTGAGGCAATGCCACCCATCATCGATTATCACCTGATGCGCTCCTGTTTGCGCACCGGGCTTCTGGAGGTGACCGATCCTTCGCTGGAGCAGGCTTTGATCCAACGACAGGTATTGGACGCGGCCTCAGAGCGAGCTGTGCGCCGGGCAGCCTACCGGGCAGTCAACTCGCTCGTGCCACTTTCCGGAAAGTCGATGGGTGCAGTGGACTGGTTTTTCTTCAACGCTCGTCGCCGCTGTCCGGAGATGACGGAGCCGGACTGTTCAGCATGCGCGGTTGATCCGGTGTGTGCTCAGCGCAAAACGTTGTTTCAGCCTGTGTTTCGTACAACCTGTTATTGACGGTTGAATGGTTTGGATCTGGCCGCCAAGATCAACGCGATTCCATGATGATATTGATTGACTCGCTTTTGTCCCAAATTACCGATGGTGCTATTTGTGATATTCGTGTCGGCGCCAGCTGGACGGCTGTTGAGGCCCATGTGGCCGGGGAGAGGCGTTGTGGTCTGGCAACCTCGTTTTCCGGGCATCGATCCGGCCATCACGGGAGGCCGCGGGTTGCCGATGCTGGCAACCTGACAGGGTTTTCCCCCACAGCCCTGGTGCAACTGGCGCGATCCGATAGCCCGATGGAGATTGCCATTGGCCTGGCTGCTATCAATGCTCTGTTGCCGCGCCAGCCAGCGTTATGGGCCGAGGAACATGCGGCTGATGTCATTGCACATCATGGCAAGGGAAAACGCGTTGTTCTGGTTGGGCATTTTCCCTTCGTCGACCAGCTGCGCGAGCGCGTGGGCACCCTCTGGGTCCTGGAACTGCAACCTCAGGCGGGTGACCTGCCGGCCAGCGCAGCAGTCGATGTGGTTCCCCGGGCCGATGTACTGGCTATTACGAGCACGGCTTTCATCAACCGTACGTTTGCCGGCCTCATGGCTCTTCGTCGCCGGGATGCGCTGGTGATGTTGCTGGGCCCCAGCACCCCCCTGTCACCTGTGCTGTTCGATTACGGCGTGCATTTTCTTTCGGGGGCAATCGTACAGGATGTGGACCGGGTCCTGCAAGCGGTAAGCCAGGGCGCGAACTTTCGCCAGGTCCGTCGCAGTGGCGTGCAACTGGTTACGATGAGCCAGATTGTACCGTGAGGTATCCCTCGTTAAGATGTATGTGTTTGCTTATTGTGACCAATTGTACAGGATAGCAATCCGGGGTATAATGTCAGTGAATTTTACGCCACTGATTCTCCTCAGAGTCTCGTAGAGGTAATTGAGATGCGAAGGTCGCTTTTACTTGTTTTCCTTGTTGCTATTATCATTTTCATCCTTCCCCAGGGCGTGATTGGGCAAGATGAGGATGAAGCGCCGGTCGTGCGCGCCGTTCTGTTTTTCTCTCAGAGTTGCCCTCATTGTCACACGGTCATCAACGAGTTCCTGGTTCCCATGATCGAAAAAGAGGGTGATAAATTGGCGATCATCGGGGTCGACATCGCCCAGCCAGGAGGTCAGGAGCTTTACCTGGCATCCACCCAGCGGTTTTCCGTGCCCGACGAACGGCAGGGTGTTCCCCGCCTGGTCGTCGGCGACCGGGTATTGGTCGGAAGTGTGGAGATTCCCCAGGAGTTTCCGAAGATCTACGCCGAGGGTCTGGCCAATGACGGAATCGATTGGCCAGACATTCCTGGTCTGACCGAGGTGATTGCCCTCAGTGCGGAACAAGAGGCACAACACGAGGGCCCTGAACAGCCGCCATCCAGAGAGGCCCAGGCAACCGACACGCCGGTCCCGGAGGCTGAGGCAAACAGTACATCGGTCCCTGAGGGCGAGCCGACACCGGCCGAGCATGTCTTGCAGCTGGGAGAGGAACCACTGCCGCCGGAGCCTACCACTGACACAGCAACGGAAGGGGGTACGCTGGCGGCGATCATATTGGGTGCGATGCTCCTGGCACTGATCTACACGATCGCACGCGCCATCGTTGCACGCGATACCTTGTTTGCAAGTAACGGCGAGTTAATAGGAAGGGCCTGGTCGTGGCTCATTCCGCTACTGGCCCTGATTGGGCTGGGGGTCGCCGGGTATCTGGCCTACGTGGAGATCACGCACACAGCAGCGGTGTGTGGACCAGTGGGCAAATGTAACATCGTCCAATCCAGCGAGTACGCCAGCATTGCAGGCATACCGGTTGCGGTCCTGGGTATGCTGAACTATATCGCTGTCCTTGTATTGTGGACAGTGCATCGCTTTGCATCAGGCAAATGGTCCTGGTGGGCAGCTCTGGCGCTGTTGCTCTTGACCATCTTCGGTGTGCTGTTTTCTATCTATCTGACGCTGATGGAACTGTTCGTTATCCATGCCATTTGTGCCTGGTGCCTGGCGTCGGCCATTATCACGACGGTGTTGATGCTGCTGGTCTTGCTTCAATTGACCGGGCGGGGCACTGTCAAGAGTGTTCCTCCCCGGCAGAGTCCAACTCAGGCTTGAGAAGAGTCCTCCAGAGTCTCAAAAGCTGAGGCTTCGGCAGAAACTCCAAAGAACAGGCGGCGGACATCACGTCCACCGCCTGTTTTTCGCTTTTCCAGACATCTTTGCTTACGGCTGGGATTCGCTTTTCTCAAACACCAGCAGACCGGCGCTGCTGTCTGCCACATATAGTTTCCCGGGAACCTGCGGATCGACCACGATGTGGCGAGCGCTTCCTGGCACATCCCCCGCTGCCACCGGCCGCGGCCTGTCGGGGTCGCTCACGTCGAGAAGCCAGATGCCCTGCTCGCCCGCCGTAACGTAAACGCCATCGTTGCTGGCGGTGACTCCGATCAAACCGCCAGGCCCGATCATGGAACTGATGAGCCGGGGGGTGGCGCGATGACTCAAATCCACGATGTGCAGACCACCGGAACAGATGTCATAATAGCAACTGGCGGTGGCAATATAGGCCAGGTCGCCCGCCACGGCAATATCCGAGACATCTGCCGGGAGTTCGACCGAACCGACTTCATGAGGCAGCGTGGGATCGCCCAGATCAAATATTCGCAGAATGCCCTTGTGGCCATCTCCCTGATCAGCACCGCCCCCTGCCAACAGGAACTCAACGGGCCCGCCTGGCACAGACCCGCCCGCCAGGGCAACCTGCCAGAGTTGACCCGGCACGTCCAGTTTGCTCAGCAATTCAGGTTTCGTCCAATCGGTGACATCCAGCACTCGCAGGCCCGTATCGCCGACAGCTACATACGCCAGTCGTTGCGCAGGATTGTCGCCGGTGACGGCAACACTGTAACCCGCCCCTTCCATCTCGTCAGCGCTGATTCTGCCTACCCCCTGCGGCTGTGTGGGATCGGACAGATCGACAATCTTCAGGCCTTCCTGCCATACCGGCACATAGGCGATGTTATCGATGATCGTGAAGCCACGGGCCCAGCGCATATCATCCAGGCTGCCGATTTGCTTCGGGGCAGCACCCCAAACCGGTTCGTAGATACTCAGCACACTTTGGGAGGTTCCTGCAGCCAACAGAAGCGGTGTGCCGGGAATGGCGGCGATTTCCGCCAGGCCACCTGGAAATACCACATCTCCGATAATGGCCAGCTGTTTGGGATCTGAACTATCAACCACCGTTAATCCCGAGTTGGCCGTGTCGACCAGGGCACGATCTTCGACCAAAACCAGGGCCGAGTTGGCGCCAGGAAGGCCGAGGATGCCGGCGGATTTCGGCCTGTACGGCTTCGCCATATCGACGGCGATCAGATTGGTTCCGCACTGCCCGAACTCGCAGAAGACTTCGGTCGCGAAGACATAGTTTCCATCGACTCCCACGAAGCCGGTGGGCAGGTCTGTCTCGTAAAGGTTGATCAGCCGGGGATTGGCCGGTTCGCTCAGGTCGTACCATCGAATGCCATCTCCGGCTACGAAGAGGCGGCCTTCGTCCAGGGCCAGGGATCGTGCCCCTCCGGGTACTTCGATGGTGGCCAGGTCCCGCGGGCGCACCGGATCACCAACGTCGATCACTTCCACGCCTATGCCATGAGCCACGTAGGCCATCCTGCCTGCCGCAACGACATCATTGGGATAATCGGGCAATTCCGTGGCGCTTAGCAGCGCGGGAGTTTCAGCTTCGGCTATATCGACCAGGTAGAGGCTTCCCTGGCAGGGGCCGTTCGGGCAGTGACCGCCCGTTACCATCGCCACATCGTATCGAGTGAAAACCTGCAGGGCATCCCGGGGCAGTGGAAACAGGCTCACAAGTTGGGGCATGGAGTAGATATTGACATCCAGAATAGCCAGCCCGGCCGGGCCTGCAGCGGCGTAGGCATAGCCGTAACCGGGGACATCCAGCCCTTCGATCATCGCAGGCAGTGGCGGGCTTTCCCCCAGGAGCCGGGGATTGGCAGCATCGTAGTGGTCGATGGTTACCAGGCGCGGACCCACGGCAAGGAAGGAGAGATAGCCGGTCGCGTCGATGGCCAGGGATTGTCCGCCGACCTGGTCTACCAGGGTCAGCGTGGTTTCCCCCGCCACGATGTTTTGGGCAGAAATCGAGAGCTCTGCCAGAGGTTGTTGTGTCATCGGCACAGCCGCCGGCTCTGCAACCGTTTCAACCGTCGACCGACCTATGGGGTCGACAATGGGTTCCGGCGCAGGGATGGCGTAGTCGTACCATGCCGTGCCCGGCGCACAGCCACTCAACAGCGAGATCACCACCAGGATCAGAATCCCGGGGAAAACAGACCGGCGAACAAGATTCCTGTAGGCTATCACGTTCATAAAAACAGTTTGCGAGGACATTGGCTGCGCTATTTTAGCATCTCGCCCGATTGCGGGCAAGGGAAATCTCCGCGCAAATCCCGCCTCACTGTCGCGTGATCAAGGGCAGGAAAACAGAGGGTGCCGGGTCCGGGGCACCGTAGCGCATCATGACTCCCTCGAAACCCACCGCCCAGCCATCGGTTGCCGAACTCATGGCAATCGAATTCACTCCTCTAGCCGAGGGGGTCTGCGCAGGCACCCATGCGTTTCCGTCGCCGTGCAGCAGCGGCAGCCGGCTGCCGCCAATCCAGCCTTCCTCAGTATCAACCAGGGTCACCGCCCAAAGGTCGTGATCGCTCGGGCTATCTGCCTTGTGCCAGGCCTGCCCGTCCCACTGCAGGATGGTGCCTTCCTGGCCCACGGCCCAGCCATCGTCGGCCTGGTTCATTGCGATGGCTTTCAGGTAGTAACGGCTGGAGGGAACATCAACCGGGGACCAGGCGTTTCCATCCCAGTGAAACATGTGTTGCCATTCACCTGCACCCCACCTCGAACCAACGATCCAGCCATCCGTGCTGGAGATCATGGCTATCGCACTTCCACTGATCTCCTGATCGAAAAGAGACCAGGCAATGCCATCCCATCGAAAAATGCCACCCCTTCCCGCGGCCCAGCCGTCGTCGCTGGACACCATGTCCAACGCATAAAGATCTTCAGTAGTGGGGCTCTCGACCTGGCTCCACGATTGCCCATCCCAGTGCAGGATAGTTGAAGAAGGATAATTGCCGCTATAGCCGCCCACGGCCCAAACATCGTCACTGCTTACCATATCTACGGCGTTTAGTTCATCATCGCCGGGGTTGTCGACTTGAGTCCAGGAGGTGCCATCCCAGTGCAGGATGACAGAAGCAGGCCATTCCCCACCCACGGCCCAGCCATCGTCGGGTTCGCCGATGGCGACGCCGTTCAAATCAAGTCCGGTTGCAGTAAAGGCCGGTGCCCAGGCAATATCCCCCGATTGGGGCACCCGGTGCATGATGATACCGTTTTTTCCAACGGCCCAGCCCATGCCATCGGCCGTGGTCGCAACGGAGTAGAGACTGTATTGGGATCTGACTGGGAAGGGACTCGTCACCTGAAGCCAACGATTGCCGTCCCAGCGAAGCAGGGCGGGAGAATACCTCAGACTACTCACGGCCCAGCCCTCGTCAGCATTGACCATGGAAACCGACGTAAGCGACCGGTCAGTAGGACTCTCCACGGGGGTCCACGAACTGCCATCCCAGTGCATGATCGTGCCGTCTCCGCCCACGGCCCAGCCATCGTCGGCGGAAACCATGAAAACCGAGAGAAGCCCTTCTCCCCAGGTTGGAGCACCGGGCGGCCGCAGCCAGGCGTGACCATCCCAGTGGAAGATGGTCATCCCCCCGCCCACGGCCCAGCCATCGTCGGCGGCAACCATGAAAACCGAACTCAGCCGCTTCTGCGAGACCATCTCGAACTGGGACCAATGGTGACCATCCCAGTGCAAGATCGTGCTCCAGTCACCCACGGCCCAGCCATCATTGGCATCGACCATGGAAACTGAGTACAGGGTCCGGTCAGTAGGACTCTCCACCAGGTCCCACGAAATGCCATCCCAGTGCAGAATGGTACCTTCTGCGCCCACCGCCCAGCCGTCGTCGGCATCCAGCATGGTGATCCCATAGAGATCGTGGACGGTTGAACTGGGTACGGCCGTCCACTGGTCGCCGTACCAGTGCAGAATGGTGCCCCCTTCCCCAACCGCCCAGCTCTCGTTTTCAGAAACAGCTGCCACCGAGTGCAGATCTCTCTTGGTAGGGGAGTCGGGGGGGGTCCAGACCGCGCCATCCCAGTGAAAAGCGCCCTCACCCCCGATAGCCCAGCCGTCTGAAGCGGAGATCATGGACACATCGTATAACGGTTTGCCGGTCGGGCTGGTGACCTCATCCCAGGCGTGGCCGTCCCAGTGCAGGATGGTGGTTGTGTTGGAATAACCGCCAACTGCCCAGGCGTCGTCATGGGCGAGAACGGTTACCGATTGCAACAATTCGTCGCTGGGACTGACAACCTCGCTCCAGCTGGTGCCATCCCAGTGCAGGATGGTGCCAGCTCTCCCGACGGCCCAGCCATCATCCGCCGCGACCATGGACACAGAATACAGCGTATGACCGGTTGGGCTTGGGAACTCAAGCCAGGCATGGCCGTCCCAGCGCAGCATGGTGCCGTCGTAGCCGGCGATCCAGCCACCCTCTTCCGTCAAAGCAATCGAATTAAGCCTCCGGGTTGTTGTTGATGCGACCCGCCGCCACCGGTTGCCATCCCAGTGCAGGATGGTGCCCTCGTAGCCCGCGGCCCAGCCGTTGTCAGGATCGGTCATGGCCACCGAGGTCAGGATTTCGTCGGTGGGGCTGGCGAACCGTTGCCACTCGACTCCGTTCCAGTGGATGATGGTGCCCTCTTCACCCACAGCCCAACTATCATCGGCACTCAGCATGGTTATCCCGTACAGGGTCTTGTTGGTTGGACTGGGAACCCGGAACCAGCCAACACCATCCCAATGCTGAATACTGCCTTCGTAGCCCACGGCCCAACCGTCATCTGGTGAAAGCATGGCGATGGCTTCGCCTCGGCCTGCGGGGCATCGGACTGGCCGGTCAGTTGTCCAACATTGCCAGGCGTACGGAGTATCCGCGGTGGGCGCGGACTGGCCAACGGGTGCCGATGCCGCCGGCGGCACATTGACCAGCAGCACAAGGACGAACATCAAGCAGAGCAACGAGCGGGTCGATTTCATGGCGAAACACCTCCAGATGGAAAGAATATGACCTGAATCATGGCGCAATAGCGTGTGACGCGGTAAGCTGGTATTGAACGGCCGGGACCAACCTCACCGGCCGTTGACCACTGGCAGGAACAGATCCTGCGGGCGATAACGCCACAGCTCCCCGCCGTTGGCCCAGTTCCAGGTGCCCAGGTGCAGACCACCGTCGAAATTGGCGATGGCGTTGGCCCATAGCGTTGCATCGTTGTTGTTGTCGCCGAAGCCCTTGGGACTCATGGGATTCCAGACTGACCCGTCCGAAGAATGCCACACCTCCAGCCCCGTGGAGAAGTTGGTGGTCACGGCGATCAGTTCGGAGTCGAAGGACAAGAGGGCTTCCACCTTGAAGTTGTCCGGGTCACCGAAGCCATCGACCATGGTGGGCAGCCAGAGCGATCCATTCGGTGAACGCCATATCTGTCCACCGGTCGAGTCGTTGCGCGTGCTGATATAGAGCCAGTTGTCGAACAGGGCCATGCTGCCGAAATGGATGTTGTCGGGGTCACCCAGGCCGTTGACGGCAGCCATTTCCCAGCTGGCGCCGTCGTCAGTTCGCCACAATTCCGCGCCTTCTGCATTGTTCTCTACCGCAGCATAGAGCTTTTCCTCAAACACGAACAGGTCCGATACCAGGTTGTTGCTGCTATCACCGTTGAATCCGGCGGTGACCACCCGTGTCCAGGAGCCGTTGTTTCCTGTGCCGGAACGCCAGATTTCCGCGCCAGAGTCGTTTTGTGTGGCGGCGTAAAGTGTGTCATCGAAAACGGCCAGGGCGGTGATGGCGACATTGTCCCCATTGCTAAACCCGTTTTTGACTACCTTGGACCAGGAAGTGCCCGAAAAACTGCGCCATACCTGAGCGCCTGTGTCGCCCCATCCCGTTGAGGCGTAGAGGTCTCCATGGAACAGTTGCATGTCAACCACGGCGGGTGCTGCCTGGGGATCAGTGAATCCCCACTCGCTGGAGGGCAGCCAATCGGATCCGTGCGTTGACTTCCATATCCTGGAGCCCTGTTCCCAGTCGGACGTGGCAGCGAACAGTTGCCCGTCGAAGGGTTCCAGTGCTGACACCCCGGTGCTCCAACGCTGGCCAAAGCCGTTGATATTGACCTGGACCCAAGAAGGAACGCCGGTCATGAATTTCTGGACGCGGTGATTCTCCTGGTCCGCCACATAGATAGTGCCAACCTGGTTTGCAGCTACGCCGGCAGGGTTGCGCAACCGCCCTGATCCGGTGCCTGTCTCGCCTCCGATGGTTGTCAGATAGGCGCCCGTCGCATCGAAGACCTGTACCCTGTTGTTCCATTGGTCGACGGCATACACCCGACCGGCCTGACCCACTGCCACTGCGATGGGATGAAGATGGCCGAAATCATCGCTGAAGACGCCGGTTTCACCCGCGAAGGGTCCGCAGTCGTAGGCCTGTCCGTCGGGCAAACACTGCTGTATCCGCTGGTTGTTGCTGTCGGCAATATAGATGATGCCCTGGCTACTGACGGCGACGCCAGAGGGCCAACGGAAGTGGCTATGGTCAGACCCGGGCTGACCTGTTTCGCCCAGGGTCAGCCTGTAATTCCAGTTGCTGTCATAGATCTGTACCCGTTCGTTGCAGCGATCCGCCACCAGGATATCGTCGTTGGTTGGGTTGATGGCAACCCCGCTGGGGCAGTTGAACTGCTGGTTACCCGTGCCCTGCCCGCCGACGCTCTGATTGAAGGATCCGTCGGAGTTGAACACCTGGACGCGATGGTTGGTGGTATCAGAGATATAAGCGCGGCCTGTTGCATCAATCCCCACGTTGCCCTCAGGCCCGCCCCAGTAGTCGCCAAAGTGTTCATTGTCGTCGCCAAAGATGCCCGCTTCCCCCGCCGCCCACAGCGTCAGGCCATCAGAATCCAGCTTGACCATGCGGTAGCCCGGGTTTTCCAATACGAAGAGCTTGCCATCCGCCCCGGTGCCTACACCCCACGGCCCATTGAAGTGGGACTGGTCGA
Source organism: Chloroflexota bacterium (assembly GCA_034717495.1). NCBI lineage: Bacteria > Bacillati > Chloroflexota > Chloroflexota bacterium. The sequence continues at coordinate 13,137 of JAYELL010000057.1, forward strand.
CGGCGTAGGGTATGCCACCGGTGCCGGCGAAAATGGCCAACAATGTCCCGCCATGGCTGTACTTGCGGATCGTGTGGGCCTGCAGGTCGCCAATGAAGATATTACCGAACGAATCCGCCACAATGTCGCCCGGCCAGATCATCTCGCTGGCAAAGCTGGTGCAGTTGCCCGCCGGCGTACAGCGTTTGACGCGCCCGTTGCCTGTATCGGCGATGAACAGGTTGTCGTTGTTATCGATTCCGATTCCCAGGACAAAATCCAGGGTGTCGACCCCGTTGCCTTGGCTACCGGTGCCGTGGAATGTGGTGCAGGTCCACGCCCCGGCCAGGACACAGCGTTGAACGCGGTAGTTATCGGTATCTGCTACGTACAATTGGTCGGCGCTGTCCAGAACGATCTGAGAGGGCAGGTTGAAGTGAGCGGAGTCGCTGCCTGGCTCCCCGGTCACACCAATGGTAGCTACATGGCCTGGCGTTCCGCCCGATAACGAATAGACCTGCACGCGATGATTTCCGGAGTCCGCCACGTACATCTGGCCCGTGCTGTCAAAGGCAACGCCGCGCGGATAACGGAACCGGCTATTGGAACTGCCGGGCGTCCAGGGGCTGCTTGATGGGAAAGTTTGAAGCGGACTGCCATTGGCATCGAACTGCCGTAGTGCCGAAGCGGCCACGATCCAGATCGATTCATCGCTGTCCAGGGCGACATCTTCCGGTGTTGCCAACAGGTCGTCGTCGAATCCCGGTTGGCCTGCCTGACCGATAGACAAGGTTTTTATTCCTGCAGCGTCGAATTTCTGCATCCGAAAGCCTGCTTCCTCGACGACATAGATGGCCCCTGTGTCGTCGATCGTCATGCCCATCGGGCGGTTCAGATGCAAGGAGTCAACATGATAGGGTGAGCCTGTTGTTCCCAGGGTTTCCAGGTAGCTGAAACTGAGCCCAGGATCACCCAGGCTAACGGTGGTTGCCCGGGATTCCGGCAGGTTTTTCAGGTTCAATGGAGGCTGCCAGGGGTATTCCCGTTCGTCGACCGGATCGGTCGCGACCAGATCAAGGTCTTCTTCGGGCGAGTGGTCCGGCATCGGCGCTTGGGCAAGCACTGGTGCACTGCCCGCCAACAGGAATACCACTGTGGATAAAATGAGAGAAAGATTTGTTTGAAAGTTCATGCCAATCCTCCTGGTCCGGCATCGATCGCCGATCCGGATCGGTCCCGGACCTATGGTGCCGGGTCCATTGCTCTGGGCACAGGCCATAGGGGTAGTATATACGCTGCCTGTTTCTGCAAGCAAATACGTAATGGCAGGTGAGCTGGGATGATTAGTACAGCTTGGCGTAGATAAATATACAGTTAAAGACCGTCCCTACTTCTGGTGAAGGACCTTGGTTACTGCATAGTTATTTAGCCCGCAGAGTATTAGTGTATTTTGCTGAGAGTCACTATAATGACAGATGCTGTTCCTCGTAGGTGCCATGTTGGAGAGGGTCGAATCATGCACTATGCCATCAATATCATAAACTTCGGTGACTGCGGTGATGCCCGCGTGTTGGCCGATTTGGCTCAAGATGCCGAGGCTGCCGGCTGGGACGGCTTCTTCATCTGGGATCATATCGCATGGGATTGGGGTGTAATGCCCATGGTTGATCCCTGGATTGCCTTGACGGCAATCGCCCTGAGTACTGAACGCGTGCGACTCGGGGCCATGGTTACGCCGATTCCCCGTCGAAGGCCCTGGAAGTTCGCGCGGGAGACCGTCTCCCTGGATCATCTGTCCGATGGCCGGCTGGTTGTAGGCGTGGGCATCGGGATTACCAAGGCCGAATTCGACAACCTGGGCGAGCCAGGTGACTTCAAGATCCGAGGTGCCATGTTGGATGAGGGCCTTGAGGTCGTGGAGAAGCTCTGGTGTGGCGAGTCGTTCAGTTTCGATGGCCAATACTACAAGATCAAGGATACCCAGTTCCTTCCGGCACCACAGCAATCTCCCCGGATTCCCGTCTGGGTGGCGGGCATGTGGCCCAATAGACGGCCCTTCCGTCGCGCTGCTCGTTGGGATGGTGTCTTTCCCATACCGGCCGGCGGCGCGCCCGAAGAAATGCTCACTCCCGACGACATTCGCGACATCATGGCCTACGTCCAGCGGTATCGCGGGAGCGATCGCCCCTTTGATGTTAGCATCGGTGGCGACACCCCTGGCGATGATCCGGCGCGGGCCGCTGAAACGGTAAGCCCTTATGCCGCAGCCGGTGTAACCTGGTGGCATGAGGCAATTCATGGCTTTCGTCCCGACCTTGCCCAACGGGCTGAAGAGTCCTCGTGGGTCGATGCCATGCGCTGGCGCATTCTTCAGGGGCCTCCGCGTATCGAATAACCGTAATCTGCAAGTTACGTGACCAGCATTCGCGCATCCACAGCCAGGGCACCCTGACCCCTGGCATAAACGATCAGGGGATTGATGTCGATCTCCTGGATATCGGGGAAGTCCAGGGCCAGTTGTGCCACCTTTTCGATGACCTCAGCCACTGCTTCGATATCCCCCGGTGGCTTGCCCCGCAGGCCCTGGAGCAGCTTGCCGGCCTGGGTTTCCCCGATCATCCGCAAGGTCTCCGCTCTCTCAAAGGGTGCAATGCGAAAAGCGACATCTTGGAATAACTCCACATAGATGCCACCCAGTCCAAACATGATCAGCGGACCAAACTGAGGGTCGCGGCGCATGCCTACAATCACCTCGTGGCCCGCCGCCGCCATCTGGGCGATCAGCAGGCCCTCAACCCGGGCATCGGGCATGCGCCGGGGGATCTGGGCCATCATCTCTTCGAAGGCCAGCTCCACTGCTGCCCGGTCAGAGAGTCCCAACACGACCCCGTCAACCTCTGACTTATGCAGAATGTCGGGGGAAACGATCTTGAGCGCTACCGGGAAACCCACATTTTCTGCCAGCTCTGCCGCCTCAAATCCGGAATGTGCCATGGCAGCCCTCGGTTGGGGCACATCGTAGGCCTCCAGGATCAAGCGTGCAGCGTACTCCCCAAGCCAGCTGTGGCTATCAGCTCTGGCTCGTTCTATCAGCGTTGTCACCTGGTCGGATGTGCTATCCCTGGGCGCTTTCCCGGTCTTCCGTAGTTTCTTTGCTATCGTTTCATCTCCCCGAGGATCCCCTGCCTCGTTCTTTCGCGCAATGGCTGATTCTCTCCACAGCGCTTCGCTCTCCGCCCTGCGGCCTACGGGGTGGTTCCCAAGGACTTCGTGACATTCTGACATTCTGACATTCTGACATCCTTCTCTCTGTATCTTCGCATATTGCCACATCTTGCCCAATGCCCGGACGGCCGGTTCCGGAAATTGAAAGGGCGCGATCTGATACTCGTGGAGCCGGGCCATGGCTTCGCGTACCGCCAGGTCACCCATGAAGCAGGCCACCACTGGCTTGTCACTGTCTCGAGTTGCCCGGCCAATAGCATCTGCGACGGCGGCCGGATTGATCAACGCCTGGGGAACCAGAATGGCCAGCACCGAGTCCATGTTGGGATCGGCCACCAGGGCCCGGATTGCCATTTCAAAATCGGGCGGGGTGGCGCCACCCAACATGTCGATGGGGTTAGCCAGTTGTGCATCGGAATGGGTGTGCCTGCTCAGCTTATCCAGCGTGTCAGGGCAGGGTGCAGGCATGACCAGACCATTGCGTTCCAGCTCATCGGCGGCCAGACTGGCGGGTCCACCCGCGTTGGTGACGATGGCAACACGATTGCCCCTGGGTAGTGGACCATAAACCAGAGCCACGGCGCTGTTGAATAACTCTTCCACGGTGTCGACCTGCAGCACCCCGCTCTGCTTGAAGGCTGCATCATAGGCGGCTGATTCCCCCGCCAGGCTACCGGTATGGGAAGAGACAGCCCGGGTGCCAGCTTCCGTGGTACCCGCCTTGATCACCAGAATTGGCTTTCGGGGCGTGACCTGGCTGGCGACATCTATGAAACGACGCCCGTTTCTGATCGACTCAAGATAGGCGACGATAACCCGGGTGTTGGGATCATCGGCCAGCGCTGCGATCAGGTCACTCTCGCTGAGATCGGCTTCGTTGCCCAGGGTGGCAAAACGGCTGAAACCGACCCCCTTGCCATCGGTCCATTCCAGGATTCCACCGCAGATAGCTCCTGACTGGCTGACAAAGGCGATGTGCCCGGGCTTGGGCATGGCACGAATGAAGGTTGTATTGAGTCCTGTGTAGGCATCCATAGTGCCCACGCAGTTGGGACCGATCATACGCATATTGTGGGTCTGGGCGATTCGCACCATTTCCTCCTCCAACGCCTGGCCCTGGAGCCCCACCTCCTTGAATCCTCCCGACAGAACGATAGCTGACCTGATACCTCGTCGGCCACACTGTTCCAGCGCCGCCGGGCACAAGGTGGCGGGAAGGATGATCACCGCCAGTTCGACCGGGTCGGGCACGCTATCCACGTTCGGGTAACATGGCAGGTCGAGGATATGCTCTCTTCCCGGGTTCACCGGATAGATCGCGCCACGGAAACCATAGCTTTTCAGGTTGCGCAGAACGCCAAAGCCCAGCTTCTGTGGATTGGAGGATGCGCCGATCACAGCGACGCCCGAGGGATCGAAGAAGGCGCGCAGGGAAGAGGATTGGAGATTGTGTGATTGCGAGATTGCGTGGTTGCGTTCAGTTGTCATGGGCAGCCTCTTCTCGGAATGGTGTTTCATGAATCATAACACGGATACGACTGGTCGACCATGATACAGGTCATATATGGCTGAGAATGACCAAGAAAACAGGTTTTGGCTCACGGCTGAAGAATCCCTGGCTGTCCAAATAACAGGGCGAGGCTCAATGCCTCGCCCTGGGTGCGATCATTAGTCGGTGGTGAGATCTTTAAACGGCGACAAGTTCGTTGAATTTCTCTGCGGAGGAAGCCTGTATCTGATCGTGGATGGAAACCCCGTGGCTGTCCATAGTTACCACAGCCGGAAAGCCCTCGACCCGGATCTGCCAGAAGGCTTCAGGCACGCCAAACTCATCCATCTTGTGAACATCCTGGACCTCTTTGACCGACTGGGCGATCAGACTGGCTGCCCCGCCGATGGCGTGGAGGTAAACAGCCTTGAATTTCTGGCAGGCAGCCAACGTTCTGGGCCCCATGCCACCCTTGCCGATCACAGCCTTGACGTTGAAGTGTTCAATGACATGGTCTTCGTACACTTCCTCGCGGATACTGGTCGTCGGGCCGGCAGCCACAAACTGCCACGTGCCGTTGTCCTGCCTGACCACCGGGCCGCAGTGATAGATGACGCCGCCGTCCAGTTTATCCTTCAGCAACGCGTACAAACCGGCTTCCGACTCGGGCGGGTTGCCCTCGGTGTCGATAAACGTTTCGATCATGTACTTATGGGCGGCATCGCGCGCTGTAAAGATGACGCCATTGATGCGAACGACGTCGCCCACATTCAGGGCGGCAATAGCTTCATCCGAAATTGGTACGTTCAGATCGATCATTGGTAGATCACCTCCCAGCCTGGCATAGCTCCCTCCCTTTCCTTGGGGCGCACCAGCATACTTCGCCGGCGGTTGGCCCAGCACATGTAGCTTACCGAAACAAAATAACTGGCCGGCAGCCGGTGCATGACATCCATCTGGACATCGAGTATCGTCGTCCTTCCGCCGAAGCCCATGGGACCGATGCCCAATTCGTTGGCCTGGTCCTTGATGGTCTGCTCGAGTTCGGCAAGCTCCGGGTTGGGGCTTTGGTCCCCGATTTCGCGGAATAGCTGGATCTTGCTTCGGGTGTACCCTGTGCCCCTGTCACCGCCAACTGCGATGCCGAGTACCCCGGGGGCACAGCCTTTTCCCTGGGCCTGCTGAACGGCATCCAACGCGACTCGGCGCACACCTTCCAGGTCTCGTCCTGCCTTCAGCCGGGCATCGGGAATGGCGTACTGGGCTCCCACGTTTTCGCAACCGCCGCCCTTGAGCATCAAGTCCACTTTCACGAAGTCATTTTCCCATTCGTGGAAATGCATGGTGGGAAAGTCGATGCCCGTGTTATCGCCACTGTTTTCGCCGGTGAGGCTGTCTACGGCATTGGGCCGTAGATAGGCCTGGGCAGTCGCGGTGGCACAGGCTGTGCGGATCTGATCGGCCAGCTTTCGCGTCGACCAGCCCAGGGGATAGTAGACTTCAAAGATGGGTGTGCCAGTATCCTGGCAGATGGGAGTTGACTTCTCGCGGGCCAGCGCCACATTCTGCAGGATGGTATCCAGTGCACCCTCGGCGGCCGAGCCTGGCTCTTCCTGCTCCCTGGCCTCTGCCAGGGAACTTTCCATATCGGGGGCCAGATCAGTGGCCGTGCGTCGAATCAATTCAACAAAGGCATCGGTCAAATCTTGCATACTCAATTCTCCTCAGGCGCTACAAAAAAGCCAGTTCCCGCCAGAGCTTACAGGGAGCAAGCGCGAACAAACAGACTTCAGCCGGGAATCACCGATGTTGAATTCAGGATGTATATAAATCCGCCTGAAGCCTCGACTCCCTGGCGGGAACATTCAGGAGTTGAGGCTTTAGCTGGGAATCACCGATGTTGAATTCAGGATGTATATAAATCCGCCTGAAGCCTCGACTCCCTGGCGGGAACATTCAGGAGTTGAGGCTTTAGCCGGGAATCACCGATGTTGAATTCAGGATGTATATTGACCCACCTGAAGCCTCGACTCCTGCAGCGCTACGCCGGGCTGCACTAGATTGTCCGCTCGAAAGAGTCCAGGGTGTTCTGGAGCAGCATGACGATGGTCATTGGGCCCGCGCCGCCGGGCGAGGGTGAGATGGCACCCGCAACCTCCTTGGCTTCATCGAAGGCCACATCTCCCGTCAGACGATACCCGCGTTTGCGGGAAGGATCATCTACCCGGTTCGTGCCGACGTCGATCACCACGGCCCCTGGTTTGATCCAGTCACCGCGTACCATCTCTGGACGGCCCACCGCAGCTACCAATATATCGGCCTCCCGGCAGATGCCTGGCAGATCCTTGCTACGGGAATGGCAGGTGGTTACCGTGGCGTTGGCGTGCAACAGTAGGGATGCCATGGGCATCCCTACAATATTGCTCCGGCCCAGCACGACGGCGTTGGCGCCTTCCAGTTGGACACCAGTTCTTTCCAGTAGAACCATACAACCCTTCGGGGTGCATGGAATGAAGAGGGGTTCACGCCCCTTCATCACCAGCCTGCCGATGTTAATCGGATGAAATCCGTCGACATCCTTATCCAGGCTAATTGCTGCCAGGATGGACTCTTCATCGAGATGCCCGGGTAAGGGCAATTGCACCAGGATGCCGTTGATCTCCGGGTTGGCATTCAGCTCTTTCACCAGCCCTTCCACTTCCTCCTGGGTGGCGTCGGCCGGCAGGGTATGGTTAAAGCTCTCCATGCCCACTGCCTGGCAGCGCTTGCCCTTCATGCGAACATAGGTCTGAGATGCCGGATCCGCTCCGACCAGTACCGTGACCAGACCTGGCCTTCGGCCCGTTTCAGCGTAGAGTTCCGCCACTCGGCCTTTTATCTGTTCCTGAATGTCGGCGGCAATAGCCTTGCCGTCAATCACCGTTGCAGTCATATGACTCTCCTTGAGTATAATCGTTTTGGTGGATAGAGATCAATCCACTGTAACAGAGTGATCCTGGGGGGTTGGGTGGCGCAACAAATACTCGGATGCTGATAGTACCGCCTTGGCGCCGTCTCCAATAGCGATCAGCACCTGTTCGGTGAAGGTGTTTGTAACATCACCCGCCGCAAACACCCCCGGACGACTGGTAACGCCACGGCAGCTGACGATGATTTGTCCCTCGCCGTCAAGGTCGACCAGATTTTTCACCAACTCCGCGTTAGGAATCAACCCCATTTCGATAAAGAGTCCCCGGACGTCGATGGTTTCCTCGTCACTGTCTGGCGTACGAATGGTCATCTCCTCCAGGTAGGGAGATCCTCCAACGCTAACCAGGGTTGAACCCTCAAGCACCACAACGTTCTCAAGGGAACGGATCTTGTTCAACCAGGGTGAGTCTTCATCCAAAGGGTCTGGCGAGACCAGAAAGACCTGGCTGGAGAGGGTAGCCAATTCGGTTACCGCTCGGAAGGCCAGGTCGTCGCTGCCGACAACCGCCGTCCTTTTTCCCCAGAACAGCGGCGCGTGACTTAGCGCCGAAAAGCTCACGCCCAGACCCAGTAGGTCGGCTTCTCCCGGGACACCCAGGGTGCGCGGCTGGGAACCGGTGGCAACGATAAGGGTGCGCGCGAGGAAAGAAGTGCCACTTTCGGTGGAGACCTGAAATATCTCATCGCCATCTTCCGACTGTTTGGCTGTGACGCTGATGGCCTTATCCATGAGGCGGGCGAAATCCAGGTACTCGACCTGGCTCTGGAATTTGCGAATTACTTCCTCGCCGTTGATAGTTTCGTAGCCTTCAAGGCCACGGATGTGCATGCGATAGTTCGCCTTGCCCCCCAGGTCTTCGGTGATCAGCAGCGTTTCGAGGCGTTTGTGAATGGCATAGACCGTCGCGGTTAATCCGGCCGGGCCTCCGCCAAGAATGATCAAATCATACATGGTTGCCTCCTGCAGGGTCATGTGTCAGTTGCGTGTGGGTTCTCGACGGCAGGGTACAGTTACCCAGATAGTCAATTTGGCAATCAATTCCTGCCAACAGCTAATCCTCCGGCGCTTCCGGAATGAAACCCTCTTTCATCATCCAGTTGGTCAGATCGCGGGAACGGGCGATGATATCCCGGGCATGACTGTAGAGCTCATCAGCCGAGCGGGTCAGGCGCGCCAGGCCCTGCTCTTGGGCCATCACGCCCACCGCTACCGCTTCCTTGGGGAAAACATCCCAATCATCCATGGTGGGCAGAATGTGTTCAACATCCACTTCCCCGGCTGCATCTGCCAGGGCATTGGATGCAGCAATACACATCTCATCGGTGATCGTGCTGGCTCGTACGTCCAAAGTTCCCCGGAAGATGCCAGGGAACCCGAGGGAGTTGTTGACCTGGTTGGGAAAGTCGGAGCGACCGGTGGCGAAAACGCGTACCCCCGCTTCTTTTGCCTCCCAGGGCCACATCTCAGGTACCGGGTTGGCGCAAGCGAAAACGATCGAATCCTCAGCCATCTGGCTGACCCACTCGGTTTTCAGCGTACCCGGTCCCGGCCGACTGAGGGCAATGCAGACATCGGCATCCCGCAGCGCTTCAGAGATATCGCCGACTCTGCCTTCGGCGTTGGTTGCGTTACAGAGCCGCCATTTGTCCACGAACTCGGCCTTGCGGTGGGCGATATCCTCGCGCCCGGGGTGCAAGATGCCCTTGCTGTCGACCACGCGGCAGTTGCCGGGATCGGCGCCGGCCTTAAAGATCAGGCGCATACAGGCCACGTTGCTGGCTCCCGAACCGACAAAGGTGATGTTGACATCCTCGATCCTTTTTCCCACAACCATCAATGCGTTGATGAGCCCTGCCAGCGTGACGGTCGCTGTGCCCTGTTGGTCGTCGTGCCACATGGGTATCTCCGCTTTTTCTCGCAAGGTGTCGAGGATGCGGAAGCATTTGGGCTGGCTGATGTCCTCCAGATTAACACCACCGAAGCTGGGTTGCAGCATCAGCACTGTGTCAATGAATCGATCGGGGTCCTTGGTGTCGAGGCAGATGGGCACGGCATCCACACCTCCAAGATACTTGAAGAGCAGCGCCTTGCCCTCCATGACCGGCATGGCGGCCTTGGGACCGATATCGCCCAGACCGAGGACCCGGGTGCCATCGCTGACGATTGCGATGGTATTCCATTTGTTGGTGTGTTCGTAGACGAGTTCGGGGTCGGCCTGGATGGCCTTACAGGGTGCCGCTACCCCTGGCGTGTACCAGATGGCGAAATCATTGAAATCGCGCACGCGGCAGCGCAGCGCTATTTCCGTCTTTCCCCGGTAAAAGGGATGGAGACGCATGGCGTCGGCCGATGGCTTGGTGGCCTTCGCCAGCAACGCCTCGACATCTACAGGTTTTTCCTCGTTTTTCACAGCTATCATTGTTGCCTCCTGTAGTCAGGAAGATGCCTGGCTACAACAGAACCGGGTGGCAGAAGTTTCCCTGGCGGGAAGTGTGAGATAGCCCGGCGTTGGCATTCCACCTAGGTGCCATAGCCAGCTTCAACTGATATGTTTCCAAATCGAGGTAGATCGCTGATGACCAGAACATTGAAAACCTCGGCTAATGACAGCGACAGCCGAGGTTCTTATTCGCCTTGGTCGCCGACCTATCATCGTCAGTTATCTCTAGAATACCACAGGTTTTTGGGGAAAAATATGATCTGGCGCGTGTTTTTTCCCCGATTTTCAACGAATTTTCGAGATTCGCAGGCTTTCTTGGGATTGGAAAGAATAGTTTGCACTACGGAATCAACGGCCGGTCAGGATTCCAGGGCAAAAAAGGCCAGGGGATAGGCCTAGGCCAGCCGGCTGTCGACCGATGTCCAATCGCTGTTGCCAATCCAGCCAACGATGGCCTTGATAACGGCGATGAAACCGACGATCATCACGATCCAATGCAGGATCGAGTGGAGTGATAGGACCAAGGGATACATGATTACATCCGAGTGTTTGCTGAATGAGTTGATTCCCATTCTAGCGTGGAGTTATCTGTTGTCAAGAATCCAGGGTCAAGTGCCGGGCATCTGGGGCTGAGCAAGGACGCAGGCAAAAAGAAAGCCCATGCGTCAAAAAGACACATGGGCAATTGCATGCTTTGCGACCGATCATTGATCGGTCGCGGCACGGCATAGTTGGCTGGTTGTTAAGCGACCACTACGTTCGTTGCCTGCAGGCCCTTGCGACCCTGCTCGACGTTGAACTCGACCTGCTGGCCATCCTCCAGAGTGCGGAATCCGTCAGTCTGAATCTCAGAGTGATGGACGAACACATCCGGGCCGGACTCGCGGGCGATAAAACCATAACCCTTGGCGGGGTTGAACCACTTTACGGTTCCTTGTTCTCGTTCTGCCACGGTATTTTCTCCTATTACGTATACTTCTGGATGACCGGCGCCGTGGCGGCGTCGCCATCACAATGGTTTGTCGACGTAGGTTAAAGTTGATCGCCAGTAAACAAAAAAGGCTCGCCAGAAGAATCCCGGCAGCCTTGATTAGTCTTACAGGGTTGAACTTCATCCTACTGGCAATAGTATATTACGGTTTAGAGATTCTGTCAAATTTCCGATTGGAGGCCAAAAACACTAATTTTGGCAAGCTCGAGAGCCTCGGTAACTAACGCCGTTATTCAGTCGTTTAGATACTAATCTGGACAAGCCAGAGGAACGCTGATTACGCAGACCTTCGGCGCAGATCATCGCCGATCTTCTCTGATGTCTGATCAGCGTTTGCCCTTCGGCTACGCCCCTCGACAAGCTCGGGACACGTCGGCGTTTATCTGCGGTCATGTTCTTTCTTTTCAGCGCTGCGGTACATCACTTGTTAGGTTCGCGGATAATCTCCTTGCCCAGTGTGCAAGAATCTGACTCGAAAGGTACTAACGAAGCCGTTCCGCCAGGGCACTGTAGCGATCGGCGATGCGGTTATTATTCACAGCAATGGCGATGGCCCGGGGCGATCCTACCAACACGACCAGTTCCTTTGCCCTGGTAATGGCTGTGTAGAGCAGATTGCGCTGCAACATCATGTAGTGCTGGGTCATCACAGGGACGACCACGGCCCGGAACTCGCTACCTTGCGACTTGTGTACCGACACGGCATAGGCGTGAACTATTTGGTCCAGTTCGAGAAAGTCATAAACAATCGTTCGGTTATCGATCTGCACCATTAGTTGCTGTTCGACAACGTTGAGGGCGATGATCTGCCCCAGGTCGCCGTTGTAGACGTCTTTGTCGTAGTTGTTGCGGATCTGCATGACCCGATCGCCTACGCGAAAGACCCGTCCGCCTGCCCGGCGTTCCGGTTTGTTGGGATGCGAGGGATTAAGCGTTGACTGCAATCGCAGGTTGAGGGCACCGACGCCCACAGCACCCCGGTGCATGGGGCTGAGTACCTGGACATCGGTCGAGGCAATGCCAAACCGTCGCGGGATACGCTCCTGCACGATTTCAGCAACGAGCCCGGCCGCTCGCTCCGGATCCTCCGTGCGAAACAGGAAAAAATCCTGGCAGATCTCGGGATTCCACTCGGGCAAACGACCCTGGTTGATGCGGTGGGCATTTTCGATGATGTAGCTACCGGCCGCCTGGCGGAAGATCACATCCAGGCGGACTACCGCGGCTGAACCGGAATCGATCACATCGCGCAGGACGTTGCCGGCGCCCACCGGAGGCAACTGGTCGATATCGCCAACCAGCAACAGATGGGCCCCTTGCGGAATGGCCTTCAGCAAATGGTTGGTGAGTAACAGGTCCAACATGGACGCCTCATCGATAATGACGATGTCGACCTTCAGGGGTTTTTCCTCGTTGCGCTGAAATGTGAAGCCGCCGCTGGGACTGAATTCAAGCAACCGGTGGATCGTCTTGGCCTCCCGGCCAGTTGCTTCGCTCAGGCGTTTCGCTGCGCGGCCGGTCGGTGAGGCCAGGGCATAGCGCATGCCGCTGGCGTCCAGTAGATTGATCATGGCAAGCATGCAGGTGGTCTTGCCGGTACCGGGACCGCCGGTCACCACCGTGACGGGCCGGGTCAGAGCCGTCTGTACGGCTTCCTGCTGCTTGCCCGTGAGGCGCAGACCTGTTTTTTGTTCGACACTGGCAAAGGAGCCCGGCCAATCGTGCTCTTGGAAGATGAACAGGCGATCCTGGGGAGTTTCCATCAGGCCTCGCAGCCGGCTCGCCGTTCCAATCTCGCCCCGGTAGAATGGTACCAGATAAACGGCTCGCTCCTCAGCCAACTGGCTCCCTCCCGCATTCCTGCTCCCGATAGCTTTCCTCTTTATTCCCTCTGCCACCTTCTCAACATGTACCTGTTCGTCTCTTTGCAGGGTATCGATCGCGTCGCCAACCAACGGCGAAGGTACCTCCAGTAGTTCGGTGCTGACCTCGGTCAATTCCTGTTCAGGCACGTAGACATGGCCGTCATCGGCCTTTTTTCCCAGGCTATAGGCCACGCCGGCCGCGATCCGCTCCGGCGCGTCGGAAGCGATGCCCAGATTGCGGGCGATCTTATCGGCGGTAATGAAGCCAATGCCGTGCACGTCCCGGGCCAGGCGGTAGGGATCGTTTTTGACTACGGCGGCGGCTCCATCTCCATACTGTTTGTAGATACGGACCGCAAGCGCAGGACTGACACCGTGACTCTGCAGGAAAACCATCACTTCCCGGATCTGGCGCTGCTCGTGCCAGGCGTTTTTAATCAGTGCTACCCTTTTGGGGCCAATACCCTCAACTTCGCGTAGCCGGTTGGGGTCCTGGTCGATGATCTCCAGCGTATCGGAGCCAAATTTGCCGACGATATGCTTGGCCATTACCGGGCCGATGCCCTTGATCAGGCCGCTGCCCAGGTATTTTTCGATGCCGGCCGCGGTGGCAGGCAAGACGGTGCTGTAGCTCTCAGCCTTGAACTGCCGGCCATATTGGCCGTGCAATGTCCACTCCCCCTTCAGACGAACGTGCTCGCCGGCGCTTACCCCCAGCATATTGCCCACCACGGTAACCTCGTAGTCCTTGCCGTCAGGAATCAGTTTGGCGACGGTATAGCCGTTTTCCTCGTTATGAAAGGTGATGCGCTCGATAACGCCTTCGAGAGGGAGCATGGGGGGATCATGTGGGTGATAGTGTTTTTTGTGCGGGTAATCAGGACCGGGTGCTGGGTGGCAGGTGGCGTCGCTGGCTTTTCAGCCTCGAAGAGCCAGCCGCCCGGTGCCCGGAAGTGGTCTATCTTTCTATCCACCGGGGGAAGAACATGCGAATTTCTCCCTCGACGGTGTGGTCCCAGCTATCGGATACCTGATTGCCGCCAGAGTCGACCAGGACAGATCTGTACTGACCAGGAGTAGTGCCGGGGATCTCGACCTTGCAGTTGTAGCGGAATTCGCTGCCCGCGATGCCAGGATAACCGATTTCCTGGAACTCCGTGCACATCTTTTCTCCGTTAAGCGGACCCTGCACCAGCAGCTTCACATTGCCTACTACAGCGCTCTTGTTGCGGTTCAGGACCATGCCGTAGAAGGTCAAAAAAGGGTTGGAGTTATCCCTTGGCGTACTGTTTTCGTACTTGTTGAAGAGATAGGAGGGCGCCGGCGTTGGCGCTGGTGCCGGTGTATTGGTCGGCGGCACCGGCCTGGGTGTGTTGGTTGGTGGGGGTGGCGCAATGTTGGTCGCAACCTGGACCCCATCGACGTTGCCCTGAACATTGGCCAGACGGGAAACGATCCAACCATCCTTGCCGTTTACGCAGCAAACCTGCCACCAGTCATTGGCATTGTTGCGCCCAATGATCTCCAGTTCGCTGCCGGAGGAAATCTGGCCGACTACCGGATAAGCGGTGCCTGGCCCGGAACGAACGTTGACCCGACCCGAACCAGCGACGATCGCTACCGGACCGCTCTCCGGCGTGGGCGTGGGCGGCACGGGTGTCTCAGTTGGTGGTTCGGCGGGTGTATCGGTCGGTACCGGAGTCGGAGGGACCTCCGGAATCGCTGTTGCAGGAACTGGCGTTTGTGTTTCGATCGCCAGCGGCGTTGGGGTAAAGGTAGGCCGCAGCGGCCGGTTCAAGGTTGGGGCCGGCTCCGGTTCGGCCGACGATCCGCACGATACGGAAGCGACCAATAAGAATATCAAGGTCAGAAATATCGGTAAACGATGTCTTGTGAGCATGAACGTTCCTCCGCGAAAAGAGGTGTTGTTTCCAACTCCATCGAAGGAGTCAGGAGGCTCTATTGTAGCACAGCGCGGGAAACTGAGCTACTTGAAAGCCCGGTGATCAACAAACGCCGTGACCGGCAAAGTCACGGCGTTCATCTCGATTTCCAGAAACAGCGCAGGACAGTGCCTGGATTTTCTGTTCAGGATGACCGGCTTCTTCTATGATGATGTTCCGAAACGGCTGCCCAGAATATCTACCAGATCAGGCTTTCCGATCTCCTGCAGTTCGTAGCGAACCCGCTGGTGGGGCTTATCGATCCGGGCTACCTTGGTCAGGTCAATCGGCGTCGCGATAATTACCAGATCGCAGGGTACATTGGCAATAGTCTCGCTTAGATCGGCTATCTGTTGGTCTCCATAACCCATCGCAGGCAGTACGGCGCCCGTTGTCGGATACTTGTCATAGGTCGCTGCGATGGATCGAACCGCATAGGGTTTTGGATCGATGATTTCGGCAGCGCCAAAGCGACGGGCTGCCACCACACCTGCGCCGTAGGACATTTCGCCATGGGTCAATGTGGGACCATCCTCAACCACCAGCACCCTCTTGCCCAGAATTTCCTGCGGATTCTCGACGAAGATAGGGCTGGCCGCATCGACAATGATCGCTTCGGGATTTACCTCGCGCACCGTGTTGCGAACCTGCGCTACGTTATCGAGACCGGCCGTATCAATTTTGTTGATCACGACCACGTCGGCCATACGCAGATTGGTTTCTCCAGGATGATACCTGACGCTATGACCGGGACGGTGGGGGTCGACCACCACGATATGTAGGCTGGGCCTAAAGAAGGGCAAGTCGTTGTTGCCGCCATCCCAGACAACGATGTCCGATTCCTTTTCCGCCTGGCGCAGGATTGCCTCGTAATCCACGCCTGCATAGACGACGATGCCCCGATCCAGGTGGGGTTCGTATTCCTCGCGCTCCTCGATGGTGCAATCATGGCGGTCCAGGTCCTCGTGGCTGGCAAATCGCTGCACTGCCTGCTCCGCCAGATTGCCGTAGGGCATGGGATGGCGCACGACCACGACCTTTTTTCCCTGGTCGCGCAGGATGTCGCAGACTCTGCGTGTGGTCTGACTCTTGCCACTGCCGGTTCGCACGGCGCAGATGGCGATCACAGGCTTCTGCGATTCGAGCATGGTCTTGTCGCCACCCATAAGACAGAAATCGGCGCCGGTCGCTAGCACCCGTGATGCCTGGTGCATGACGAATGTGTGGCTGATATCGCTATAGGCGAACACAACCTGGTCGACCTGCAGATCCTCGATCAGCGCTTCCAGTTCCTCTTCCGGATGGATGGCAATCCCCTCGGGATAGAGGGAGCCCGCCAGTTGGGCTGGGTAGAGGCGCCCTTCGATATCGGGAATCTGCGTTGCCGTGAAAGCAACAACCTGGTAATCCTCATTGTCGCGGAAAAACAGGTTGAAGTTGTGGAAATCCCGCCCGGCTGCACCCATGATCAGCACGCGTTGCGCAATCTTCTCTTCAATCATTGAGCTTAAACTCCTTTGTTCCGCTACCCAAAGGACCTGTCGAGTTGACAAATGGCCGTGCCAATTCGACAGATCCTTGAGATAGCAACTATATCTATCCGACTACCGAAGCGAGTCGGGACGTTGCCAACAGCCAGACTCAGCTTTCTACATCTGTTTCCGCCGCTTCCGGTGTTTGTCCTATTACCCGGGGCCGGTACATTATCTTGGCCAGTATAATGCTAATACCGTACAGGCCCAGCAGCGGCCCCATCACGATTGCCATATTGACGGGGTCGATGGTCGGTGTGATCAGTGCTGCCAGCACGGCAACGATCACGAAGGCGATTCGCCAGTTTCTGATCAACATCTCCGGTGTTACGATGCCGATGCGTGCCAACAGGGCGATCACCAGCGGCGTCTCGAAGGCCACCCCGATCCAGAATACCACGCGGGTAACGAAACTGACGTAATCCTTGGTACGAGGGACTGTTGGAATCCCGCTGAAATCAACCAGGAAGGGAATCGCCACCGGCAACATGATGAAGTAGGCGAAGGCTGCCCCTGCCAGAAAGGAAAGCGCCACGAACGGCAACGACACGTACAGCATCAGCCGTTCCGGGTCCGTCAGGCCTGGCACGATGAACGCCACGACCTCGTACACGATGACAGGCATGGCCAGAATGGCTCCGGCCGCCAATGATACCCGCACGTATACCCCCAGGTTCTCTGTGAGTTCAATAGCCTGCAATCCCTGAAGGCCGCCTACCGGTTCAGCGAGAAATTCGATGATCCGACCGGCAAAAACAAACGCGATTACTGTTCCGATCAATACAGCGACCACGGCAATCGTCAAACGCCGCCGCAGTTCCTCGATATGAGGAACGAGCGATTCAAACTGCAGGCTCAAGTCTCGGAAAATATCGTCTTCCATGTTGGAATCAGGTTGCAGAACTGGGTGTCTCGGTTACTGGATCCGTCTTGGTATCCGCTTCAGGCTGGGCGGGATCATCGTCAACTACGGGAATCGCTGGGGTGGTGCCATCCGGCAGCGGGGCGGCGGGCGTTGCACTGGACTTGGATTCCTGTTGAGCTATGCTGGCCGCTCCTGTTTCCTGCGGGGCCGCCGATTCGACAGGCTGGCCAAACCCAGGCGGCGCGATCGTGTTGGCTGAGAGCTCGTCCAACTCCTGCAACGCAGGAACCGGCTCAGCTATCGCGTCCGTGCCGTTGCTGGTTTGTGGGTTGGGATCAGAGGTGAGGGGTTGCTGAGCGGCTGCTGTCTCGCGGCGCTGGTCAGTCTCTTCCATGAGCTCCTCGAGCTTCAGTTGCCGTTCGATTTCGGCGTTGACGTTTTGCCAAATTTCGGAGTAATATCGCAGTGACCGCGAAAGTTTCGCCCAGTAACGCGCGATCTGGGGCAAACGCTCAGGACCCAAAACAAGGAGGGCAATCAAAAGGATGAAGAGAAGCTCTCCTGTGCCAACTCCAAACAGGTTCATGGGGTGTCTGCGTCCTTGGAAACTGGCTCCAATGTCTTTATCGGTTCGGGCGTCAGAGGGATTGTGCCGTCGTCGGGAAGGAGTTCGCCCAGTTCGGGACGAGGCGAATCGGCCAACATGGTGCCGAGTACGCCGTTAACAAATCGGGGGCTGCTATCGCTTCCAAAAGACTTTGCCACCTCCACGGCCTCATTGATGGCGACTTTGATCGGCGTGTCCGTCTCTGCTTCGACCAACTCGTAGATAGCAATGCGGAGGATATTGCGATCGATTACGGCCATCTGGTCCAAAGGCCATTCCGGTGCGTAGCGAACGATTAACTCGTTGAGCTGCTTGCGATGGCCAATGACCCCAGCAAGCAGGTGGCGAGCAAATGCTTCGGCCTGGGGTGACAGGGGTTGGGTCTTGAACCGTTGTTCCAGGGCGGTGCCTGCCGGGTGGTGCGCCATGTCTGCTTCGTAGAGGGCCTGCAGCACCGCGATTCTGGCCTTGCGTCGCAGTTTCATCTACCTGTCTCAGCCACTGGTGTTGGCTGACTCAAGTTCGATTTCGTCGATGAAGACGTTAACGGCGCGAACATCCATGCCCACCATGTGTTCCATGGCACGCGATAGCTGGGTCTGAAGCACTTCACCGAGATCGGCCAGGCTGATTCCCTGCTCCGCGATGACGTGCACGTCGATCGTCACTGAGTTGTCGTCAAACACCTCGATGCGCATGCCTTCGGCGACAGCCCCGCGACCAATCATCCGGCCGAGTCCGGAGGGGGTTCGACGGGAAAGACGCAAGACGCCTGACTGGGCCAACGAGGTCATGCGCACGATAGTGGTTAACACGTTGGGTGCGATGGTTACGCTGCCGGGCGGAATATCGTAGGTTTGATCCATGGCACTGTCCCGATTATTGCATTACAAGGCCGCCGTCGACGCTCAGGACCTGTCCCGTAATGAAACTGGCTTCGTCGGATGCCAGAAAGGCGACAGCGGCGGCAACATCAGCGGGTGTTCCCAACCGTCCAAGGGGTGTGGCTTCTTCCGCAGCCTTAACGTTTTCTTCGGTCAGCACGCTTTCAGTGAGGGCAGTAGGCACAAACCCTGGCGCAATCACGTTGACGGTGATGTTGCGGCTACCCAGCTCCTTGGCCAGCGATTTACTGAAACCGATCGCGGCAGCCTTGCTTGCCGAGTAGTTGGTCTGACCAGCCTGCCCTGCTAACCCTGAAACACTGCTGATGTTGATGATGCGGCCCTGTCGGCGTTTTACCATGGGCCGGGCTGCCGCCTTGCAACAGTTGTACACGCTCTTGAGATTGGTGTCAATCACGATGTCCCATTGGGGCTCTTTCATCATCATCAGCAAGGTGTCGCGTGTGGTACCTGCGTTGTTTACGAGCACGTCGATCTGGCCAAAGGCGTTCAAAGTTTCCTTGATCAAGCGCTGCGCTTCATCGAGCTGGCTGACATCGGCCTGGATCACGATCACCTCACTTCCCGCGGATCGGATCAACTCGGCGGTTTCCTCAGCACTTTCTTCGCTGTCACGGTGATTGACAACGACTTTGGCGCCCTCTTCTGCCAACCGGAGCGCTATGCCCCGTCCGATTCCTCGGCTGGCGCCTGTTACAATAGCGACTTTATCAGTAAATCTGTTCATGTTGATAGGGCACTCAATTTCTCGATGTCTTCCGGGGTACCGACCGACAGGCGGCTAACGCTGCGATCGATCCTTCGCATCAGTTTGCTTAACACATCGCCCGAGCCAATCTCGATCACGATGTCAATGTCGCTCTCCACCAGCGTACGCATGGAATCAGCCCAGAGCACAGGGGATGTTAACTGCTCCACCAGGTCTTCACGTATCGCATCTGCCTGATCTATCGGCCTTGCATAAACATTGCTCACCACCGGAATCCTGGCATCGTCTATCGACGTGTTTTCCACAGCCACGCGAAGTGCCTCGGCGGCCGGCGCCATCAACGGGGAATGGGCAGCTATACTCACTGCCAGCCGGACTACCTTACGGGCGCCGGCCGCCTCGGCAAGCGCCATGGCCCGTTCCAGGGACGGCATATCGCCTGAGACCACGACCTGCCCCGGGCAATTATCGTTGGCAACCTGGACCACGCCATCCGTGGCTATGCGGGCACTCTCGCAAACATCTTCCATCGTAGCCATGTCCAACCCGAGGACAGCAGCCATGCCACCCCGGTTTCTTTTGCCAGCTTCCTTCATAAGACGACCACGCTCGCGCACGAGGCGCAGGGCATCGGCATACGAAAGGGATTCGGCGGCAACCAGTGCCGAATACTCTCCCAGGCTATGCCCTGCAACGGCGGCCGGCGCAGCCATAGCCGGCGTGACTTCCTGAATAGCTCGCAATGTGGCGATACTGCTCGCAAGCAGGGCAGGCTGGGCATTAATGGTGTCGGTAAGAGCCTCTTGCGGCCCGGTAAAACAAAGGGTGGAAAGAGAAAAGCCCAATACCTCATCGGCCTCTGCCATGGCATCACGGGCGCTCTCAAACACTTCTGCCAGCGCTTGAGCCATGCCAACGGCTTGCGATCCCTGTCCCGGGAAAAGGAATGCGGTCGAGCTCATTTTTCTGTCTGTCAAAAAACGGGAGATCTGGACGATATAGGATGCCAAATCCCCCGAGCTGCCGGCACTACTCGAGTCATCTCGTTGAGCCGATCATGGGTCCTGTCAGAATACTTCGAATTATCCTATTCCTCTTCAAATTCCACCACAGTGCGGCCGCGGTAGGTGCCACATTCGGCGCACGCACGGTGAGACCGGTGCTTCTCGTGGCACTGGGGGCACTCGACCAGCCGGGGGACAATGAGCGCATGGTGGGCTCGGCGCCGATTTCGGCGTCCTTTCGAAATCTTTCGTTTTGGCAACGGGGCCATTGCTTTCTCTCCTCTTGTTTACCTACTTATCCAAAAAAGGTGCTATTGAGTATCCAATTCACTGAGCAACACGCTTAAATCCTGCCATCTTGCATCGATCTCAGCGGTATCGCAGTCACAACTTTCCACATTCCGGTCACGACCACAGATCGGGCAGAGACCACCACAGTCTTGTCTGCAGAGGACCTGCATGGGGAGCGCCAGTAATAATGCCTGTCGCAGCACCTCTTCCAGGTCGAGGATATGCTGGTCATTGATCAGCAGAGCACTGTCCTCTTCTTCGAACTTCAAATAGGTGCCGCGCACAACATCGATCGTCGGCTGGAATTCCTCTTCTACATCCAATGTGACAGGAACCTGGATGCTTGTCAGGCAGCGACTACATGGCACGATGACTTCTCCCGTCAAGGTGCTCTCAACCAGGATTCCTCGATTGGTGCGCAGCATCCTGACCTTGCCCAGCAGGGGCTCAACCTGGGCAACCGCCGCTTCATCCGAATCGAGCAGGGCGACGACATCGTACACCCGGGTCGATCCGATAGGCTCCTTCAGGAGCTGGGCAACGTTGAATGCAGTCAGATTTGTCTCTATCATAAAAAACACTAGCGCAAGCGGTGTGACTCCAACCTGTCGCCCTTACGGTGGACAAGCGTCAAGCATGGATATACCCGCCTAGGCACGCTAGACGCTGCATTATAGGTCAGCAAGAGGTGAATGTCAAAAAAACGCTCTGGCAACGCAGCCAGTGCGGTTAATCTCTATCCGCCAGTTGGACCTGCAGGGTGCGAACACCGTTTTCCACTTCCCTGTGAAGGCGCATTACTTCCTCGGACAAGCGTGTCAGCGACTGTAATGCGTATTGATCCGCCTCGGCACGCATTGCCGCCATCTCGCTGTGAGCTTCCACGACGATCTCGTTGCCTTTTTGGCGGGCGTCTTCCACGATCTCATGCTCTTCCACTAATTCAGTGGCCTGTTCTCGAGCCATCTGCACGATTCGACTCGCCTCTTCGTTGGCTTGGGCGATAATACGGTCTCTTTCACCGAGGGTTCGCTCAGCCTGCTTGATAAGATCGGGCACGGAGACGCGCATCTGATCGATAACCCGGCGAACCGCTTCTTCGTCCACCATGAGGTTTTGAGAGAACGGAATGCGTTTGCCGTTGTTTATGATCGATTCCAATTGGTTGATGAGTTGTTGGATTTCGATGACGATCACCTCCCTGGTTGTGATCTAACTATCAGATTCGTGCCTCAAGGACAGCGCAATCAATCATGCGTTACGCCTACCGGTTGTGGTCGGAGAGATGCGCTTCACGGGAACTAACTGCGCATTCCCCTTGTTAACCCTGTGCAAAGCGCGCCAACAGGGCATCCCGGACAGTAGGTGGTACCCAGGCCGAGAAATCGCCTCCCAGCCCGGCAACCTCTTTGAGCAGTGTAGAGCTGAGAAAAACATAATGCGGGCTGGTGACAAGAAAGACCGTGTCAATGTCGGGAAAAAGGGACCTGTTGGCCAGAGCAAGGCGAGACTCGTAGTCGTAATCGGTGGCGGTGCGCAGACCTCGCACAATCACCGTTGCGCCCTCAGCACGAGCACAATCGCCTGTAAGATTCTGGTAAGTGACGACCCGTACATTCTTCAGGTGGGCCAGGGATGCCTGGGCCAGCCGGAAACGGTCGTCGGTCGCAAATAACAATCGTTTCGAGGGGGTGTCGTAGATTGCCACGACCACCTCATCGAAAAGCCCGGCGGCTCGCTCCGTGATGTCCACATGGCCACGGTGGAATGGGTCAAAGGAGCCTGGATAGAGGGCGACAACCATTAGCTGATGTCTCCTTCACCCTGCCAAAACTGCTTCGTCCGTCGGGCCAGTGCCAGATGTTCCGCCGCCGCCAGGTCAGGATCCTCTTCCAGGAGCCGGGATGCCTCTGCACGAGCCTGTTCCAGCGTGCGAAGATCGCTCAGTTGAGCCAGGCGCAGGTCGGGTAGGCCACTCTGTCTTGTGCCGAAGAAATCACCCGGACCGCGCAGTTGCAGGTCCTTTTCTGCCAGAGCAAAACCGTCATTCGATTGCTCCAGGGCGCGGAGGCGTTCGGCGGCATTGGGTGTCGTCGCGCCAGACAGCAAAATGCAGTAGGATGGATGCTCTCCCCGGCCTACTCGCCCGCGGAACTGGTGTAATTGTGCCAGCCCGAAGCGCTCGGCATCCTCGATGATAATCACCGTGGCGTTAGGGATATCGATTCCCACTTCCACGACCGATGTCGCGACCAGGACATCGATCTCGCCGAGCTGCATGGCTTGCATGACAGCCTCTTTGTCCCCCCCTTTCATGCGACCGTGCAACAAACCGAGCCTTGATTTTGGGAAGATTTCACTTTTTAGATATTCGTACTGTGGAACGGCAGCGCCTGCGTCCAGTTTTTCCGATTCCTCGACCAGCGGGTAGATGATAAAGGCCTGATGACCCTCCCGCACCTGGCGTCGCACGAATTTGTAGGCGCGCTCCCGCTCCGCGGGGGGAAGCCAGCGGGTCTTGATGGGCTGGCGTCCCGGCGGCATCTCGTCGATAACGGAGACATCCAGGTCACCGAAAACAGTAAGGGACAGGGTACGGGGGATGGGAGTGGCGCTCATGACCAGCAGGTGGGGTACCCCACTGTGATCAGAATCGCTACCGTTGCTGTCAGGTGCACCTTTCTGACGCAAGGAAGCGCGTTGGCGCACTCCAAAGCGATGTTGTTCGTCGATGACGGCCAATCCCAGGTTCTTGAACTCGACCCCTTCCTGGATCAACGCATGGGTGCCGATAGCTATATCGATCTCACCCGCCGCCAAAGCTTTTAACGTCTCAGCCTTTTCGACTGATCCCAGGCTGCCTGTCAACAGGGCGACCTGCACCGGCCTCTCATCGAGGCGCAGCTTTTCGAAGAAGTTGCGCAATCCATGGTAGTGCTGTTCGGCGAGAATTTCTGTGGGCGCCATCATGGCGGCCTGTGCCCCGTTGGTAACCGCCGTCCACATGGCATAGGCAGCAACGGCAGTTTTTCCGGAACCAACATCTCCCTGGAGCAACCGGCTCATGGGGTGACCGCTGTTGAGATCGCCACCGATTGCCTCAGACACCCGGCCCTGAGCCGATGTGAACTGGAAGGGAAGTGTCTCTTCGAAGGCTTGTCGATGATTCTCTTGCAGCGAGTAGCGCTGGGTTGGATAGGATCGCCATTCACTGCGCTGACGCAATACACCTATTTGGATCAAAAACAGTTCATCGAATGCCAAACGTCGCCGCCCGGCCTTCAGCATGTCCTGGCTGGCGGGGAAATGTACCTGCTCCAACGCTTCGCCCAAGGGCAAGAGACCGGCGCGGTTGCGCACGCTGGCCGGAAGATGATCGTGCAGGTTTCTGCCCCAGTTTTCCACAACCTGTTTCTGTAGATTTCTCATCCAACGGGCAGAGATTCCCTTGGTTAATGGATAGATGGGGACGATTCGGCCCGCGTGGATAAACTCCCTGTCCAACTCTTCCCAGTTGGGATTGCGCAGTACCAGGCTGCCCAAATAGCTGTCGACCTTGCCGCTGAACAGGTAGGTTTGACCGACCCGAAGTTGCCTGTCTATGTAGGGGTTAAACCAGGTTGCCTGGATCGTGGCAGTCGAGTCACCGAGAACACCCGTGACCAGGGTTCTGTTGCCCCCCGAGAGCTTGCGTTTCTTCAGGTCCCACAGATTGGCCAGGATAGTGATTTCCTCACCGTATTGCAACTGGTAGATGGGTTTAAGGGTGTTGTAGTCGACATAGCGTCTGGGTGGCAGCCAGAGCAGATCGCCGATGGTGGTTATGCCCATCTTTTCGAGCCGAGTCGAATATCCTGGCCCCACGCCCGGCAGCCGGTCGACCGGCGTGTTGAGGGTCTCTGCGTCCACTGGTGTCGGCCGGGAGGGTTGAATGCTGTGCGGTGGTGGAGAGCTTACCCGTTGGGGTCTGGCCTCGATTTTTTCTGATGCCTCAGTTGGACGGGATGGTCTGGCCGTTTGTTCGACAGGGCTTTCCTGCTCCGCCGGTTTCTCGCCCTGGATGGCATCAATTCTTCCGCTGCTTTCCTGTTTGCCCGCGTTTTCCCATTGATCAGCATAGGCCAACAGGTTCCCGACCATGGCCTGCCGCTCCGGCACTGTTTCCAGCGTAGGATATCGCTTCAGTTCGGAGACAATCTGAGACACCAGGGCCATCTGTGCCTGTGTAGTGGCTTGTTTGCTGGCATCGCTTTGCCAGCGATCCCCCAGACGTTCGAGGCCGCCGATTACCGACTTGTTTCGATATCCTTGCTTTTTTTCCAGCGCAAGGATCTTTTGCAGGCGAACGATTGCGTTGCTCACGAGATGCCTAACCAATCGCCTCAAACACGACAACCCCCATTGCTTCCGGTCCAAGATGGACGGCCAGCGATGGATTGCAGCTCATTACCGGGAAGTTTTGCCCTGGGTATGCCAGCTCCAGGCGCTCTAACAGAATTTCCGTTTCTTGGGAAAACCCGCGCTGCAAAACGGCAGTGCGCTGAAGATTGGCGAATTCGGACACATAGTCAAATAGTTTGTCGACACCTTGCGCACCAGTGCGCACTTTCTCCAATGGAATGATCTTTCCGTCCTCGATTTCCAGCACAGGCAGTATTTTGAGCATAGTTCCCAACTCGGCCTGGGCCGGGCTGATGAGTCCCTCTCGTTGCAGGTAGGGTAGCTGTTTCACCAAAAAAAACAGGTAAACGTGGGGCAACATACCTCGAACCAGGCGATTGCAGTCATCCAGGTTATGGCCGCTGTTGGCCGCCGCCGCCGCCGCCTGGACCACGTAGCCCAGCCCCACCGTAGTAGAAAGACTGTCTACTACCTCTATTCGGCAACGGCCCAATAACATGTTGCGGGCCATTGTGGCGGTTCGCACAGTATTGCTGAGATGGCTCGACATGTGCAACGAAAGAATCTGATCCGTTTCTTTGTGCAACCGGGAGTATAACTCAAGGAAATCGTCAAGCGAGGGACCACTTGCGTGCGGAAGGACGGCACTATCGCCTTTTCGCAACAGGTCGAAATACTGGCTTGGTGCTAACTCAGTACCTTCCTTGAAGTTACCTTGCTGAAGGTGGATGGTATGTGGCAGCACATGGACATTCAGTCGTTGTGCCAACTTGGGTGAAAGATGGGCATTGCTATCGGTAACAATGGTGACGCGGGCCACGCTGCGCTCCTGTAGCTCGGTTACTTATTCGACCGAGATGATGTAATGATAGTGGGGTTGACCGCCAGAGACAATCTCCAACTCCTGGTCAGGATGGGAGCTCTGCACTTCTTTGCCCAGGACCTTCGCCGTCGCAGAGTCGATTTGGTCGCCGAAATAGATGGTTATGATCTCGGCATCGTCGATTTGCATCTGCGGCAGCAGCAGGAGCACCACCTCTTCCGGGGTTTCTCCCTTGGTGGTCAACTTATGGTTTAGCAGGCCGATCACATCCCCCTGGGAGACTTCCACGCCGTCGATGCTGGCATCGCGGACGGCGACAGTGACCTCGCCTGTGTCGATTTGATCCAGGGATGACTTCATGGCCTGGACGTTTTCTGAGAGGCTCCTCTCGGGTTTGAAGGCCAGCATGGCACTGATTCCTTGCGGAACGGTGCGGCTGGGTACTACTTCCACCTGTTTTTCCAGACGATTTTCAGCCATTTCCTTGGCCTGGTTCGCGGCCATGATAACGTTGCTGTTGTTGGGAAGCAGGATGATCTCATCTGTGGGCAGAGCCTCGATAGCCTCCACCAATTCTTGAGTACTGGGGTTCATCGACTGTCCACCGGGTATCACGAATCCAGCCAGCAGGCTTTCAAAGACCGCACCCAGGCCAGAGCCGGGCGCCACAGTGATGACGCCCACGCCATCCAGTTTCTCCTCAGATGCCGTGACCAGCGTCTGTGGTGCGGTGCTAAGTTCATCCAAGACATCGTCGGGTGCGAAACCGGCTGCCGCCATAGCATCCATATTTTCGACCACAACGTCGGTAAGGAAGCCCTGACTGAGGCCGTAGGAGAGGGGAACACTGGGATCGAAGTGGTGAACGTGCACTTTGATCATCGTAGAGCTTCCCTCCACCAGCGGACAGTCACCTATTTCGCTGATGTGCTGGCGGATGGAGTCGACCTCCAGATCGGTGCCCCAGATCAAAAACTGGATATCGAAGCCGAAGCGGGCCTGGGGCAGGTTGAAGGGGTCTATGGCTACGGCATCGGAGATAGGTGGGGCTTCAATTGCCCCCGCGGATGGCTCAAATCGCCCGCCCTTCAAGTATCGCAACATGCCATCGAAAATGTAGTACAACCCTTTGCCACCTGAGTCCACGACGCCAGCCTTGGCCAGCACTGGCAGGAGACTGGGTGTGCGTTCGACACTTTCTTCGGCGGCCTGGACCGTACGCTCCATAACGAAGTGCAGGTCTTTGTCGACCGCGGCGGCCCGGCCCGCCGCGTCAGCTGAGTCTTTCATGACAGTGAGGATGGTTCCTTCAACAGGCTTGACCACACCCTTGTAGGCCGTATCGGAGGCGGAATGAAAGGCTTCAACCAGATCGTCTGCGGTGGCGATGCTTTTGTGGCGGAATGCATGGGAAACACCACGCAGTATCTGCGAAAGAATGACACCTGAATTACCTCGGGCACCCATCAGGGCGCCCTGGGCTACGGCCTGGGCAACGCGGGAAATATCGGTTTCATCGCTCTTTTCAATCTCTCGCCATGAGGCCAGCATGGTGAGATGCATGTTCGTGCCCGTGTCTCCATCAGGTACGGGGAAGACATTAAGAGCATTTACTGTTTCCTTGTGGCGTTCCAGCCACATAAAGCCAGCCCAGATCATATTCTTGAGGTCCTGCCCATCGAAATGCTGGTGGCTTTCGCTGGATAGGAGTCCTGCCTGGAGGCCGGCGGTGTTGCTCTGAGGTTGTTCTGTTTTCGATCCGCGATCGATTTTCAATGAATATTCGCTACTCAACTGTCCATCTCTTATTGAGAAATTGTAAACTGGAACTAGCCTTTGGCAACAAGCTGTTCGTCATCGACGCGCAGGCCTTGCACATGTACATTGATGGCCTCAATCGGGAGGCCGGCCACGTTCTCAAGCGTAAAACGTACCCGCCGCATGACGCCCGCAGCAACCTCGGTGATGCGGGTGCCATATTCGACAATCACGTAGATATCGACAACGATGCCATCTTCACCTCTTTGCACGGTGATACCACGGCGAGCCCCTCGCTGCAATGAGCCGGTCAAACCGGTGATGATGTTTCGGCTGCTCATGCCAACAACACCATAACACTCCTGAACGGCTTCGGCTACCAGGGTGGCGATTGCGCTCGGTGAGACCTCTATTCGGCCTAGGTTTTCATCGGTAAATGTCATTGCAGTTTTGCCGTCCACACAAGAGTTTGCAGAAAATCAGTTGCTATGGTATCATAGCCTCAGTCATGTAGGAGACTGCCCCGAGGCACGGTGCCACGGGGTTTTACTTTGCACGGGAAGCGAGGAATTGGACAATGGCCAAGTGTCAAGTTTGCAGTCGTGGTCCCCAGTTCGGACACAACGTTAGCCACTCTATGCGCCACACAAAACGCCGCTGGAATGTCAATGTGCAGCGCGCTACCATCGTTGTAGATGGCAAACGACGCCGTATGGCAGTGTGCACCAAGTGTCTAAAGACCATGAGCAAGACCCAGTAGTGGGGCCGATAGCAGGGCTATCGGCTCTTGCTTTGGGCACTAGCTCTCCTTAAGGCGTCGGCTTCGCGAGCGGTGCCAATCTCGATACTATTATCCGGGACCTGATAGGGTTCCGGATTTTTTCATGGTCTGTTTCCTCAATTCACGCAATGATGCCCCTACTTCGGGGCCGCGAAATATGGCGCTACCGGCTACCAGAACGGTTGCCCCTGAGGCGACTGCCGGATAGGCAGTCTCGGCGTTGATGCCTCCATCCACCTCAAGCTCGGCTGCAGAGCCTGCCGTTGCGAGCATCTCACTCGCCCGGCGCAACTTGTCGTGCATGGAAGGCAAAAAATACTGCCCGCCAAAACCGGGGTTCACGCTCATAACCAGCAGCAGATCAATCTCCGCAATCACTTCCTCCACCATGGTCAGAGAAGTGCCCGGATTCACCGACACACCTGCCTTAACACCCAAGTCCCTGATTACCTGAACAGCGCGGTGTAGATGAGGCGTCGCTTCTGCATGGACCGTCAGATAGTCCGCACCTGCCTCAGCAAAGGCGGCCAGATAACGTTCTGGCTCCACGATCATCAGGTGCACGTCCAGCGGCAGCCTCGTCACCTTTCGCAACGAACGAAGAACAGGAATGCCGATGGAGATGTTGGGCACAAAGCACCCGTCCATTACATCGAAATGGATCCAATCGGCCCCGGCGGCTTCCGCATCTTGTACCTGATCGCCAAGGCGTGCAAAATCGGCGGCTAACACCGATGCAGCGATTTTTACTGTAGTCATACGCTCCTGATTGTCTCGTTCTCCGCTCCGGAGTTACCCTTCAAAAATCCGGGTAGGACGAATAACCCGGTTATTGTACGCTTGAAAGCCCCTTTTGGCAAAGGGACCGGTCTGAGGGATACCACAAAAAGTGTCCGTTGATCTCAATAAGGTTGTGGGCCTGGCAGCGATTAAAGTACACCCTTCTCCAGGGATCCAGCAACCCGGGCACGCAATTGTCCGCAACCAGCATTGATGTCCACGCCTCTGCGAACTCGCAACGAGGTCACAATGCCGCGGTCGCGCAGAATGCCGGCAAAGATGTCTGCATCCTCCCGTCGGGTTGGCTGGAAAGGAGAACCGGTGACCGGATTGAGCGGGATCAAATTGACGTGACAGAGTAGTCCCTGAAGAAGAAGTGCCATCTCCTCCGCCAGGGCCGGGCTGTCGTTGATATCGCGCATCAGTGCGTATTCGAAGGTAATTCGGCGGTGGGTTCGTTCAATGTAACGTCGAATGGCTGCCATCAGATCGGCAATGGGATAGCGCTGGTTGATCGGGACAAGCTGTTCGCGCAACGCGTCGTTGGGCGCGTGCAGGCTCACCGCCAGGTTTACCTGAAGGCCCTCCTCGGCAAAACGATCGATGCCGGGCACCAAACCGACGGTGCTTACGGTGAGACGTCGTGCCCCCAGTCCAAGCCCGTCAGGACTGGACATGGCTCGCAGTGCTCGCCAGAGGTTGCTGTAGTTGGCCAGCGGTTCGCCCATGCCCATTATCACGACGTTCGTGATGCCACCAGAATCGGGCGTGTTGCTCTGTAACCAGCGCTCGAAGTGTATCACCTGGCCAAGCATTTCTCCTGGGCTGAGATTTCTCTGAAGGCCCATCTGCCCAGTTGCACAGAAGGTGCAGCCTATGGCACATCCAGCCTGGCTACTGACACACACTGTGCGTCGCCGGTTATAGCGCATCAGCACAGCTTCGATCAACTGGCCATCATCGAGTCGCAATAGCGCCTTTGTGGTGTTGCCATCCGATGAGGCCGTCTCCGTCACGGGTACTAATAGATCGATCTGGCTATCCTCGGCAAGGCGGTCCCTCAATGCAGCGGGAAGATTGCTCATCTCAGATGGCGCGCTTACCTGCTTCTTGTAAAGCCAATGTTGGACCTGGCGGGCGCGGTAGGCCGGCTGGCCCCATACGGCCATCTGAGTTTCCATTTCGTGGGGCGTAAGGTCAAGAAGACGCACACGCATTTGCTTTTCGGTCACAATCAACTCGCTATTCCTGGACCAACGATTGGACGCGTAAAAGGCGAGCCACCTGCGCTCGCCCGGTGACATGTAGTATACCGCAGAACGGAATCTCGGTCAAGGGCTGGCATCGCTTCAGAGAGTGTGTTACAATCTGGTTATGCCCAAGAACACCGCATTTCCTCTCGGGTTTTTGGCCCGAATGGCAGAACTCCTGGACGACGATTTTCCTGCCTTCTTGATAGCTCTCGGACAACCCCCTCGCTCTGGTCTCCGGGTGAATACCCTCAAACTGACACGGGATGAGTTTGCGCGGATTAGCCCATGGCCTTTGGAAGTTGTATTCTGGTGCCCCGACGGTTTTCTGCTCGATCGCAAAGCCAACGCTGGCCTGCACCCATTCTACGATGCCGGTCTCTATTATATCCAGGAGCCCAGCACAATGGCTGTGGCGACCCAGTTGGCGCCCCAACCCGGTGAACGGGTGTTAGACCTCTGTGGCGCGCCGGGTGGAAAAGCAACCCATATCGCCGCTCTTTTGGCAGGAGAAGGGATTCTGGTAGCCAACGAAGTCAACTCGAAACGGGCCAAGGTGTTGCGCCGCAGCCTGGCGCGGTGGGGCGCTCGAAACGCAGTGGTTTTGAATGAGACTCCACCACGTCTGGCCCAGCGGTGGCCCGGGGCTTTTGACCGCGTACTCGTCGATGCGCCCTGTTCCGGCGAGGGGATGTTCCGTAAGAAGGAGGAAGCTCGCCAATATTGGAGCAATGCCCATGTGACCGGCTGCGCTGTGCGCCAGAAGGAGATACTGGAGTCTGCGGCTGTCCTGGTCCGCGCCGGGGGACTGCTTGCCTATTCAACCTGTACCTTCGCGCCGGAAGAAAACGAAGGGATCGTGAGCCGTTTTCTGGCTGCCCGGCCCGACTTTGTTCTCGAGGAACCAGTCTGGTTTCCTGGCCTGGAACCTGGGATTCCCGCCTGGGCATCGTGGCCGGCAGACTCTCGCGAGACAACCCTCGACGATCGGGCGCAAACCCTGGTGCACACCATCAGAATGTGGCCGCACAGAGTGGATGGGGAAGGGCACTTTGTTGCACTGTTGCGGCGTGAAGGGGATGATCCGGTCCTGGACTGGCATCTGCCGGAAATCGATGATCTGCCCGATGAGGCGATGGAGCCACTGATGGCGTTCTGGCAGTCGAGTCTGGCAATTCCGCTGCCTGAAGGAATTCTCTTGAGGCCCAGGGATCGCTTCACGGCCGATCTTTTTGCCATACCAGCCGATGCTCCCGCTGTTGACGGATTACGGGTAGGTCGATCGGGATGGCACCTGGGTACGCTGCGAAAAGGCCGCTTCATCCCCTCCTATTCTCTCGCAATGGGCTTGACAGCGACCCAGGCTCATCAGGTGCTTGATGAACCTGCGGGCGGCGAGTGTGTTGCCCGCTACTTGCGTGGCGAAATACTGCCTGTGCCCGGGCCCGATGGCTGGGTTTTGATCTGTGTGACGGGATTTCCTCTGGGCTGGGGCAAACGCAGCAAGAACGTGATCAAAAACCACTATCCCAAGGTCTTCCGCGGCCCGTAAGCAAAAAGCTCGTTACGACTCTTCACTGCTGTTTTCTCTATCGCTGCGGGAATCCCAAACCTCTCGACCAGCATCGATACTTGCTCGCAGACGGCCGCGGCGGGTTGGCGCATCTGCAGGACCCAGGGATGAGGCATAAGCTCGGCGGGCCGCCCGTCGCCACAACGACCGGGCTGATGCGATCTGATACCCCGCTCTTCGCCGTGCCGTTTTCCACCAGGGGGATGGGGGTCGATTGACGGGGGCACACCACTTGATTGCAGTAGCTCCCCAGGTCAAGCCAGCACCGAAGCCGACGAATACGATGTTCTGACCAGGCTCCACCCGTTTGGCCTCGATGGCTTCACAAAGCGCAATGGGGATCGATGCCGTGGATGTGTTGCCATAACGCTCAAGGTTTACGAACACTTTCTCTTCAGGAATCTTGAGTTGTTTTATCACCGAAGACTGAATGATACGCCGATTGGCTTGATGGGGAATCACCAGATCCACTTCGTCCATGGTCATGCCGGCGCGCGCCACCACCCGGCGGGTACCTTCCGCCATGGCCCTGGTGGCAAAACGAAAGACAGCTTTGCCATCCATTTTAAGGTAATGCTGTCCGGAAGCTACCGATTCCAGGGTCGTCGGATTGGCACTGCCGCCACCGGGCAGGATCAGAAGATCTCCCCCTGAGCCATCAGATCCCAGGGCAACCGACATGATACCACCAGGCTCTTCGCTGGCTGCCAGCAAAACGGCGCCCGCGCCATCACCGAACAGGATGCAGGTGCTTCGATCGGTCCAGTCGAGCAGGCGGGAGAGTGTTTCCGAGCCAATCACCATGACATAGTCAGCGTCGCCGGCCAGGATCATGCCCCGTGCCATGGCAAGGCCATAGACAAAGCCCGAACAGGCTGCGCTCAGGTCGTAGGCACCGGCGTTGATGGCACCGAGGGCATCCTGAATCAGACAGGCGGTGGCAGGAAACTGGTAATCCGGCGAGGTTGTGGCGCAGATGATCATGTCGAGAGCGCTGGCCGGCACGTCAGATACCCTCAGCGCGCCGCGAGCTGCTTTCACTGCCAGGCTGGCCGTCGTTTCATCAGGACGAGACACGATGCGTCGTTCAGCAATGCCGGTACGGCTACGAATCCATTCGTCGGTAGTCTTCACAATCTCGGATAGGTCATCATTGGTGACCACCCGGTCAGGCACGTGCATGCCCCACCCGACGATCTGAGCATAACGACCGGGGGCGGTAGATAGTGGAGGGCCGGAACCATTTACTCCGTTTGTTGTTGGGCTTGGTGTTCCATTCATGCTTCTCATGCTTCAAATCCTGGGTTGCCGTCAGGATCAAACCTTGCCGAAAACGAGGCAGGTATTGTGCCCGCCGAACCCAAAAGAGTTTGACATGGCAACATCTATCCTGAGTTGACGAGCGGTGTTTGGCACATAGTCCAGATCACAGGCCGGATCTGGAAACTCATAATTGATCGTCGGTGAAATAACGCTTTCGGTAAGGGCAAGCACGGTGGCAACGGCCTCTACGGCGCCGCCTGCGCCAAGCAGGTGGCCAGTCATTGACTTGATGGAACTCAGTGCCAATCGATAGGCATGATCGCCAAAGAATTTTTTCACGGCCAGAGTCTCGGTAGAGTCGTTCAGCGGCGTGCTGGTGCCGTGGGCATTGATATAACCTACCGACTCGCTCGGTACTCCAGCCTGGCGCATTGCCATGGTCATGGCTTCACAGGCCCCGATACCATCCTCCCGTGGCGCCGTCGCGTGATAGGCATCTGCTGTAATGCCGTAGCCCAACAGCTCACCATAGATGTTGGCTCCCCGGTCACGGGCATGGCTCAGGCTCTCCAGGATCAGCGTCGCACTTCCTTCGCCGATCACGAATCCATCCCGCTGGATGTCAAAGGGCCGGGAAGCGCGCTCGGGCTCATCGTTGCGTGTTGAGAGAGCTCCCATGTTGGCAAAGCCTGCCAGCACCAATTCGTTGATGGCTGATTCCGATCCGCCGGCGATCATGACATCGGCTGCGCCTCGCCGGATGATTTCGGACGCCTCGCCGATTGCCCCGTTGCCGGTAGCACAGGCCAGAGACACCGCAACATTGGGTCCTCGGGCCCCCAGCATTGCGGCAATTTGCCCGGCGGCAGTGTCCAACAATATCGAGGGAATCATGAGGGCACTGACGCGCCGGGGGCCCTTTTCCCGGAGCACTTCCGCTGCATGCAGGAGGGTCGTGATTCCGCCGATACCCGAGCCGATGTGTACGCCCACACGACGAGGATCCTCACTGGCCATGTCCAGACCAGCATCACTCACGGCCTGCATTGTCGAAGCAATGGCGAATTGCGCAAAGCGGTCTGTTCGCCGAACTTCCTTCCGCCCCAAATAGAGGGATGGATCGAAATCTTTCACCTCGGCGGCAATCTGGCTTTTTACCCGACTTGCATCGAAGCTTGTGACAGGCCCGATGCCTGATCGTCCAGCGAGCAGACTTTCCCAGGTCGATGGTACGTCTACTCCAATGGGTGTTACTGCACCCAAACCGGTCACTACTACCCGCTGATTGTCGTTATACAAAATGTTTCTCCGGCCTCTGATATATCATCGGTTAGCGGGTTACCAGACAGGACCTCTGGAAAAAGAGATGCGCATGCGACCCGATTACTTTCGCTTTCTTAACAACAAAAATGCGCTTCGGCCTGCACAACCACTCGACCGTGAGCGCGCCTCAATTATAATCTAAAACACGGATGGCGCAAAAAAGATGCGCACGGTGGAAAAAACACCGAGGTTGCATCGGCAACTGAAGCAGCTCCCATCGCGGCAGGAGAGTGTTTTGGCTGCCGTTTTTCTTTCTGGTACAATGATCAGGTTGAATCACGATCGGATACTGCGTTCAGAGGGAGTTCTATTTCATGAAAGCGATTCGAGTTCACGAGTTCGGCGGGCCTGAGGTGATGAAATTCGAGGATGTACCTTTGCCCGAACCGGGAGAAGGTGAAGCCCGGGTTCGCATCGAGGCAGCGGGCCTCAACTACATTGATACTTACCATAGAACTGGTCTTTACCCGGTAGGGCTCCCCATGACGCCAGGCATGGAGGGAGCGGGTGTGGTTGATACCATCGGCCCTGGCGTTGTCGGTGTTATGCCTGGGGATCGGGTGGCTTACTGCATGGCGCTTGGCGCATACGCCGACTACGCTATCGTGCCCTCCTCGAAATTGGTGCCCCTGCCTGCGGCGGTCAGCAGCGAAGCAGCGGCGGCGGCATTGCTGCAAGGAATGACGGCCCACTACCTGGCTTTGAGCACCTACCCCCTGACGCCAGGGGATAGGGCATTGGTCCACGCCGCGGCCGGCGGTGTCGGACTGCTGTTGGTGCAGATTGCAAAGATCGCGGGCGCCACTGTCTATGGCACTGTGTCGACCGAGGAAAAGGCTCAATTGGCGCGGGAGGCTGGCGCCGACGAGGTGATCCTCTATTCGAAGATGGACTTTGAGCAGGCCATCATGGACCTCACCGATGGTCAGGGTGTCGATGTGGTCTATGACTCAGTGGGGCAATCGACCTTCGAGAAAAGCCTGAATTGCCTGCGCCCCAGAGGCCTGCTGGCGTTGTTCGGCCAGTCCAGCGGACCAGTGCCGCCAGTCGATCTGCAGATACTGAATCAGAAAGGCTCCCTGTTCATCACCCGTCCCACGCTCGGGCACTACGTCATAGACCGCAACGAACTGATGAGCCGGGCCGGCGACGTGCTGATGTGGATGACGGAAGGAAGCCTGGATGTTCGGATCGATCGAACGATGCCCCTGAGCGAGGCGGCAGAGGCCCACCGGCTTTTGCAGGGCAGGAAGACGGCGGGCAAGGTACTTTTGCTTCCCTGGAACGATATTCATGAGTGATATTTTTGCCGGACTCAACGAACAACAGATTGCCGCAGTGTCGGCACCCGAAGGGCCGCTGCTGGTCCTGGCGGGACCGGGCTCTGGCAAGACCCGGGTACTGACCCACCGCATTGCTTTCCTTGTTCAGCAGCAGCATGTGCTACCCTTCCGGTTGATGGCGGTGACCTTTACCAATAAGGCGGCCCGGGAAATGCGCGGCCGGACGGAGTCATTGCTGGGAGGAGAGCTTCGTGGCTTGACGATTGGCACCTTTCACGCCATCTGCGCCCAGATTCTTCGCCGCGAACACCAGCACCTGGGAGTCGAAGGTAACTATGTCATCTTTGACAGGGATGATCAATTACGCACCGTCAAAGGGGTCATCAAGGAACTCAACCTTAGCGACAAGCTCTACAGGCCTCAAGCCATGCTGGGCCATATCAGCCGCTCCAAGAGTGAACTGGTTACACCCGACAGGTATGTCTCCCGAACCTATTGGGAGGAGGTGGCTGGCCGCATTTACAGTCGCTATCAAGCACTGTTGCGCGAGAGCAATGCGCTGGACTTCGACGATCTGCTCATGGAAACGGCCCTGTTGTTGCAGGGCAACGACGAGGTTCGTAAACGCTATTGGGAACGCTATCAGCATGTGCTGGTGGATGAGTTTCAGGATACCAACGTGGCTCAATACGAGCTGGTGAAGCTGTTGGTCGGCAGCGACTCTCCTCGTAACCTCTTTGCTGTTGCCGATGAGGATCAGGCGATCTATGGCTGGCGAGGCGCGGATTATCACAACATCGCCCGTTTGCGCGAGGATTTTCCCGAGATGCGCCAGATTCTCCTGGAACGCAACTATCGCTCCACCCAGCTCATCCTGGACGTGGCGAACGAGATCATCAAACACAATTGGCAGCGAACCCCCAAACGGCTATTTACCGACAACGAAGGTGGGCCGGAGATCACGGTGTTTCAGGCCTACAATGAAACTGAGGAAGCCAGTTACGTGGTCGACGAGATCGCGCGACTCAACCTGGAGGGCAAAGGGACGCCAGGCGACTGTGTGGTGCTCTATCGAACCAATGCCCAGTCCCGCGCCCTGGAGGATGCCTTCGTTCATCGCAATCTGCCCTACAGGCTGGTCGGGGCCACCAGGTTTTACGAGCGGAGAGAGATCAAGGATGCGATCGCTTTCCTGCGCCTGGTGCACAATCCCAGTGACAGTCTGAGCCTGCAGCGAATCGTCAACGTACCGCCCAGGCGCATTGGCAAGACCACGACCACTTACCTGGCCCGTTGGGCTTCCGAGATGGGGCTTTCTCAAGGGCAGGCATTGCAGGTGCTGGCCGGTGAAGGTGAGGCGTTTCGTGACAAAAGCCCCGCTCCCGAGTTCTTCGATAACCCTCCCTTTGGTCGCGGCGCAAAGGGGTCCTTGCTGGCCTTCTGGCATATGCTCCAGGGCTGGCTTGATGTCAAAAATACCCTGACGGTCGGCCAATTGCTGGAGCGGGTGCTGCAGGAGTCGAGCTACGCCACCTGGGTCCGGGATGGCACCGAGGAGGGTGAGGGTCGTTGGGAGAACCTGCAGGAGCTTCGCTCGGTGGCCGCCAACTACAATGAATTTCCGCCAGGGGAGGGCTTGTCTGCCTTTCTGGAAGAGATTGCTCTGGTGAGCGATCAGGACGAGGTGCCTGAAACCCAGGATGTACCGACGTTGATGACCTTGCACACGGCAAAAGGCCTGGAGTTCCCTGTGGTGTTCATTGTAGGGATGGAGGAGGGAATCTTCCCTCACAGCCGCAGCAAGGAGGATCCGGAACGTCTTGAGGAGGAGCGCCGTCTAGCCTATGTGGGTATTACCCGTGCCAAACGTTTTCTTTGTCTGACACACGCCTTCCGGCGTACGCTCTATGGCAATACGGAGATGTATCCTGCCAGCCGATTCCTGGAAGAGATTCCCTCTCATTTGATCAACAGCAAGGGTATGGGCGCACGGAGACGGACTTCGGTGCCGGACCGCAGCGCTCAACGGGCCCGGGCGGGATCGCGGATGACCCGCTGGCAATCTCCGCCGGCTGGAAAACGCGATAGCGGGCAGGCTGAGGCAGGGACTCCGTCCCGAAAGGCTCAGTTCAAGCCTGGACAGCGGGTGAGCCATGGTCTTTTCGGCGAAGGTATCGTTGTCAAGACGGAGTTGGCGGAGGATGATGAGTACGTCAGCGTAGCCTTCCCGGGCAAGGGGATCAAAAAGCTGATGGCCAGCTTCGCCAGGCTGGAAGTGGTGCGCGAATAGTTTCGTCTGCAAGTCACTGCGACGCTACGCCAGCAGGCGCGTACCGTGAGGTAAGGCCACCGAGAGGTGTGAGCGAGCCAGCCGAGGCTTGGTGCAGGTGTTGCTTCGGCCCGAACCCTGGTCCCTAAGAAACTCGCCAAGATCGGCAGGCACCCTGAGCCGGTCCGGAGCTTGCGAGGGACCGTGTCGAAGGGCGCCGCCTGTATCATCGCAAGTGCGATAGGAGATAGCTGAATGTGGGAGTTGATTACATGAGCGGGCAGATGATCAAAAAAACGACCATGGGTTTCCTGCTGGCTTCCCTGCTACTGCTGGCCGGCCCCCTGCCCCAGCGCTCGTCGGCCCGCGTCACCATCCCGGCGACGGGCGGGAGCGCTTCCCGCGGTGACCAGGATCGCTGGCAGGACAAGGTGGTACCCGACTTGTTGGCGGACACGGCCGGCGGGGAGCGGGCCAGCTTTCTGGTGATCATGGCAGCCCAGGCCGAACTGGGTCACGCCGACCGTTACCTCGACAAGGATGACAGGAGCCGCTTCGTCTACGAAAGGCTGACCCGTACGGCGCTGGCCAGCCAGAAGCCGCTGCAGGCCTGGCTGGACCGCCGGGACATCCCCTATCGATCCCACTACCTGATCAACATGCTGGCCGTCGAGGGGGACCAGGGGGTGCTGGAGGCGTTGGCGCGCCGGGCCGACATCGCCCAGATCCGGGCCAACCGGGCCGCGCCCGGCATTCCGCCGGCCGAAAGGATCGCCCCCGATCTCCAGGCACCGGGCCTTTTCAGTTTCGACGGGATGGCGACTCCCCGGACGCCCGATAGCCCATCCAACACCGAATGGGGAGTCGATTTCGTCAACGCGCCCGCTGTGTGGAGCACCTACGGCATCCGGGGCGAAGGAATCGTCGTTGCCAACAACGACACCGGGGTAGACTGGGACCATCCTGCCCTGATCGGTGCCTATCGCGGCTGGGACGGCACGTCGGCGGACCACAACTACAACTGGTTCGATCCCTTTGGCGGCGATGTTGATTGCCCCGATCCGACGGTGCCCTGCGATGACCATGGCCATGGCACCCATACCAACGGCAGTGCGGTGGGTGACGACGGCGGCGACAACCAGATCGGGGTCGCGCCCGGGGCCCAATGGATCGGCTGTCGCAACATGGACAGCGGGGTCGGTACCCCCGAGTCCTATACCAGTTGTTTCGAGTTCCTGCTGGCCCCCTTTCCGCCCGGAGGAGATCCCCTGACCCAGGGCAATCCAGACCTGGGCGCCCATATTGTCAATAATTCCTGGGGTTGTCCCCCCAGCGAGGGGTGTGATCACTTCACCCTGCGCCAGGTGGTGCAAAACGTGCGGACCGCAGGCGTGTTGGTCGTTGCTTCGGCCGGCAATAACGGGTCCGCCTGCACCAGTGTGCTCTATCCGATCGGTACCTACGATGCCAGCTTCACTGTGGGCAACGTCAACTCGTCCGGGACCATTGCCGGCAACAGCAGCCGTGGGCCGGTGGAGTTCAACGGTACGGATATCGCCAAGCCGGATATCTCCGCGCCGGGCACCAATGTCCGGTCTTCAAGGCCAGGCGGCTACGGCTTTGCTTCAGGCACCTCGATGGCCGCGCCTCATGTGGCTGGCACTGCCGCGCTGCTCTGGTCAGCTGAACCGGAATTGATCGGCCAGATCGGCGCGACCGAGTATATCCTGACCCAGACGGCCGATCATGTGGCATCCACCGCCTGTGGTTCCGATGGTGTGCCCAACAACACCTACGGCTGGGGCTATGTGGATGCGCTGGCCGCGGTGCAGGCAGTCCTGGAGCCGGCCCAGGTGACGGGGCAGGTCACCGAGAGCCAGTTCCGCTGCGACCCCAGCGCCACCGCCCTGGTGCCGGGCGCCCAGCTTACCTTTGAACACGCCTGGCTGGAGGATGTGACCATCGTTGTCGCCGTCGATGGGACCTTCGCCACCACCCTGGCGCCCGGCCGTTACACGGTGAGCATGGTCGATCCCGCGGGCAACGAGTCGCCCGATTATACCGTCTGGCTGCTGGGCAACCGCGACAACCCCCTCGTTTTCTCTCCCATGGCCTGCCAGTTTTTACCAGAGCTGAATGGCGCGGAATCCTGAGCCTCGATCAATCCAACTCCCAAGACTGGACCTATCAAGTAGACCGCTCACTGCAAGGCACAACTATGTAAGCGGTTCGGGTCGGCCCTTGCGCAGATGGCCCAGGTATTGCCAGGTCTAGATCGAATTGAATTGCACGTTGTAGAGTGCTGACCGAGCAACAGGAGTCGAGGCTTTAGCCGGTCTTGCTCGGTCGGTTTCTGTCACCGGCTGTGGCAGCTTCGGGTTGTCTTCTTACCTGTCGGCCAGCACCGACAGCGCTTCTCTCAGATCCCCGGCAGGCTCGAACGGTTCCTGTGCCAGGCGAGCCATCTGCAGGCCGCCCTCTTCCATGGTGGACTCCAGCAGGCAGCCGGCCAGGGGCAACACCCCGCGAATGGCTGACCATGCGTCTTTCGGGGTTTCGTTGGGTCCAAGCTGCATGGGGATCAATACCGCATCCATGCCACGGCGGTCCAGCCAGTCGTTTCCGGTAATCAGCCGGGGGGACCCGTTGGCAGCCTGGCCCATCAGGCCGATCAACGCAGTATGGCAGGTGATTTGCTCCACGCGGTAGATGTCGAGCATGTCGCCGGCAGTGATCTGGCCCGGGGCGGTGGCCGAGAGGGAGGTGTGGCCGTCCGGCATGGCAATGGGGTCAGGGGCGGCGAAGCTCAACAGGGCGTTGCTGTAGCGGAAGGCAACAATTCGACTGAGCAACCCATACTGGCCCATGGCGATGGCAATGGTGGGTGCCGCGGCGCTGGCCAGCAGTTCGAGCACCGGGGCTACGTCGGCCAGTTTCCTGGCATTGCCCACCACCTTCACCACGTCGGCGCCGGCCGCACGCATCTGGGCGGCGGTGGCCGCCAGCCCGGCAGGCATGGCGTCGAAATCGTGGCGGGAGAGGATCAACCGGGTTCGGCTGCGATCCAGGGAGGCGACTGTCTGCAGGGAATCCCATTCGAGATCGATGTAAGCCGGGCCCAGGCACGCGGCCTCCTGCAACACGGCCAGCCGCTCCCCCTCTGTGCCCCGCCAATTGCCCCCTTCCCGCGGGGGCCGGCAGGTCACAATAACCGGTAAAGGGGAATCCCTCAGCAGCCCGGCCAGGTCGAAGCGCTGCATCAGGTCCAGGCGCAGCTCAGCCAGGTCGGCGGTCCCGGCTGCCTGGGCCATGGCCAGGCGCGCGCTGGCGGTATCGGGAGCGGCGATAGCAACTGCAAGAAAAGTCATAGGGAACTCCTGCCAACCATTGTAGTCGATTGCCAGCGGCCGGCAAGTTGCGAATCAGGGGACAGAGGGCCAGGAGCGGGTCAGGAAATGGCTGGAAGCCATGATTGAAAAGAGGACTGCCGCCGGCCAGAAGAGGGCGGACGACAGACCGCTGACTGCCGCCGGCGGTCTGTTGGCAGCGGCCACAGCCATAATTTGAGGATTCCGCCGATATTGGCTATCATAGCATGACAGGCTGCCCTTGTGACCGGAGAGCAGCTGGGCATGCTCCGGCGGACTGCAGCATGACGCGGTCCAGTTCCCTTTTGATCGGCCTGTCTAACAGCAAGAAGGGGTGACAGAATCTATGCGTTTTTCCTACGGCATCGAGCATGAGGTAGCGTTTCTGAACGGCGAGGGCAGGTTTGCCGACTTCAGCAATACTCAGTTCTCCGAGTTTGACCGGATCATCCAGGCCTTGCCGACCTTCCCTGGCGATTATCCCCAGCTGCGGGTGGGTGATGCCGGGATCAAGGTCAAACGCTGGTACATCGAGGGCTTCGAGCGCTTTGCCGACAGCGAGGATGTAGTAGACTGCGCGCCCAAGGGCATCGAGATTCGCACCACCATCCATCCAACGATTGCTGGGGCCATCGCTGAACTTTCCGAGAGCTTTGAGCTTTTGTGCCAGGTGGCCGCTGCTTCCGGGTTCAAGCCCGTGTGGACCAGCTTCAATCCGTTTCAGACCACCTTCGAACCAGATCCGCCCTTGAATCCCTATGAACTGCGACGCCGTGAAACTTCGCCGGAAATGCAGACGGCCGAGATTCCCATGCTGACCTACGGACCCGATCTGAGCATCTCTGCAGACGGCCTGGTCCTGGACCGGCAGATCGACATCGGACGCAAGTTGACCTACTATAGCCCGGCATTGCTTCCCTTCAGCTTTAGTTCCCCCTTTTTCGATGGAAAGCTCTGGGACGGCTATTCGGTGAGGACCTACGTGCGCACCGGGCCACGCCCGGCCTGCATGGTGTTCATCGACGATCCGGCCAGGATGATCGAGAGT
Organism: Chloroflexota bacterium; assembly: GCA_034717495.1. Taxonomy (NCBI): domain Bacteria; kingdom Bacillati; phylum Chloroflexota; species Chloroflexota bacterium. Next base: position 55,873 of record JAYELL010000057.1, read on the forward strand.
TACCCTTCCCTTACCCAGATGGCGCGCGTGCCGGCCGAGACGGGGCGCATTGAATTCAAGGCCTTCGATAGCTGCGCCGACTTTTCCCTTTATGCTGGCCTCCTTGTGTTGCTCAAGGGCCTTGTCCTGGACGAGACGCTGCCTGGGCGGGCGACCGTGCCCGACGCCGCCTTGCACCAGCAGGCTGCGCGGGCAGGCTTCGACGATCCGCAGGTACTGGAGTCGGCCCACCGGGTGATGGAGGCGGCAGCGGCGGCGCTCTTGGACGATGACGACCGGCGTTTTCTGGCCCCGTTACACGGGTTGCTCGAGAGCAGGCGAACGCCCGCGCACCAACTGATCGACGCTTTCAAGGTTTCAGGATCAATCGAAAAGGCATTGAGACAACCTTACGAGACCAGGGAGTCGAGTCATGATCTATACCGCTGACCGCATTTTCGTCTTCGCGGTCCAGCGTTTCACGTCGTCAGGGATATCGGTTGTCATCATGGCGCTTCCATTGGAGTTCACCCGGTGGTACAATGGCACCTGAGGCTAGCGGGCGATCGATCCTGGAATCAAAAGCGCCCGGTTTACCTGCCGGGCGCTTTCTAATGGCCAACGATCGCTGGTGATCAGGCGGCCACAGCATACTGCTTCTTCACAGCGTCGATGGCGGCCTTTAGTTTGCTGCCGGCAGCTTCGGCCACCTGCTCCAGTTCCGGGTTGCCAACGATACTCATTGCCACCACGGGGTTGAGTGCCGAAACGGTGCAGGTGCCATCCTTGTTCTCGTAAACAACCACGTTGCAGGGCAAGAGCAGCCCGACCGACTGATCTGCTTCCAGTGCCCGGTGAGCTAACGGTGGGTTGCAGGCACCCAGGATCACATAACGGTGGTAGTCCAGGTCAAGTTTTTGCTTCAATATGGCCTTGACGTCGATTTCGGTCAACACGCCAAAGCCCTGTTCTTTCAGGGCGGCAACGGTTTTTTCGACAGCTTGATCGTAATCCAGATTCAATACAGTTGTGATGCCAAGGGACTCTTCTGTTGACGTCATGGCGAGCTCCTTTTGAGGAAATTTGGATTCAGGGTTTTGCCTTCTGTAACTATTGCAAACTATTCGATGCAGGAAACCGCCATTTGGTTTCGTCTGCCTATCGCTGATCTCGACAACTGTAACCTCCAGGTGGGAAGTACCATCCAATATGACAGGAATAACGGTCGATCTAAACATCTATGAAGATGAAGAAGCGTTGGTTCAGGCGCTACATGCAGGCGATAAGCACGCTTGTGCCTGTATGATCAAGCACCATGCTCCCCAGATGTACGCGGTCGCAATGCGTATCATGGGGGATCCTCATGAAGCGGAAGAGGTGCTGCAGGAAGCATTTATCAGTGCCTGTCGCAAGGCCGACACATTTCAAGGCCGCAGTAAACTGAGTACCTGGCTGTATCGCATCACGACCAACGCCGCATTGATGCGATTGAGAAAGAGGCGGGATAATACAGTCTCCCTGGACGAACCGCACTTGACCGATGAAGGAGTTGAGTTTCCCAAACAGTTGGGCGACTGGTCTGTCGATCCCAGCCAGCAGGCTTTGAGCGCCGAATTGCGAGAGGTCATGGAGGAGGCGGTGCAGCAGTTACCAACCTCGTTGCGGACTACCTTCATCTTGCGTGATATTCAGGGTCTGACCACCCAGGAAACAGCCGATGCGCTTGAAATTTCCCCCGGTGCCGTCAAGGTTCGCTTGCATCGGGGCAGGCTCAAGTTAAGGGAACTGTTGGCCGGCTACCTGGCTGGTCAATCGGAAGAGGTGGCAACATGAGCGAAGACAATCAAACTCTTGAGGATGGTCCTGCCTACGGCACCTGCCGCGAAATGTTGTCGGACCTGAGCGCCTACCTGGATGGCGATCTGGACGATGCGTTGTGCCTTGAGATTGAGCGCCACATGACCGATTGCGAGGACTGTCGTGTGGTGGTCGACACGCTTCGGAAGACTGTCATGCTCTATCACAGGTTACCTCCGGAGCCTTTACCTGATGATGTGGAGGATCGGCTCTTTAAGCAACTGGACTTGAGTGAGTACCTGAATTCCTGATACGAAAGCGAAAACGCCATCCTGCGCCGACAGGTGGCAACAAATTAAGGAGACAACATGACACGGGTTACCGCGACCTGGCAGCAGGAAGATTACCTACTTGAAGCGGAAAACGAAAGTGGCAACAGGATTATGCTCGACTCCTCCGCCCACGTCGGGGGAAAAAACCGGGGAGCCCGTCCCCTGCAGCTTCTTTTGATGGGCCTGGCCGGCTGCACCAGCATGGATGTGATCAGTATTCTCAAAAAAAAGCGTCAGCCGTTAGAGGATTTCCAGGTGATCGTGACCGGGGAACAGGCCGACCAGCATCCCAAAGTGTATACAAAGATTCATATCGAATACATCGTTACGGGAGACGTTAGCGAGAAGGCGGTCCAGAGGGCCATTCAGCTTTCGGAAGACATCTACTGCCCGGCGTCTGCCATGTTGCGCCAGGCGGCTGAGGTAACCAGCAGTTATCAGATCATTGCACCTGAAAAATAACAATGCCCCTCCTGGGTTGGGGAAGGAGATCCAGGACGGGCATTGATGCCTGCATTGAAAAAGCCAGGTTCTGGCTTGTCCGGGTCAGGGGTAGAATTCCGGCACGAAGTTTTGGTCTTCCATGGGCGGTCGCACGTAGCCAACGCCACTCTGGCGCGGTGGCAGGCTGATAAGATCTGGTGTCAGGTCCTCGTACGGGATGTGCGCCAGTAGATGGCGGATGCAATTCAGGCGAGCATGTTTTTTCACGTCGGCGTTGACCACGTACCAGGGAGCTTGTTTGATATCGGTATAGGCAAACATCTGGTCCTTGGCCTTGGAGTACTCGATCCAGCGGGATCGGGATTCCAGGTCCATGGGGCTGAGCTTCCACCGTTTGGTCGGGTCATCGATTCGGGCCTCGAAACGCCGCTCCTGCTCCTCGTCGCTGACCGAAAACCAATATTTGAGCAGCGTGGTGTCGGAGCGGATGAGCATGCGTTCAAACGAGGGGCAGGAGCGCAGAAACTCCCAATATTCCTCCTCCGTGCAGAAACCCATCACCCGTTCGACGCCGGCCCGGTTGTACCAGCTTCGATCCAACAGGACCATTTCGCCGGCGGCAGGTAGATGGGCCACATAGCGCTGGAAATACCATTGCGTGCGCTCTCGCTCGGTCGGTGAAGGTAAGGCAATTACCTTGCAGACACGGGGATTCAGCGTTTCGGTGATGCGTTTGATCGTTCCCCCTTTACCTGCTGCGTCACGCCCTTCGAAGATGACTACCACCTTCAGGCCCTTGAACTTGATCCACTCCTGCATCTTGACCAGCTCAATTTGAAGCGCGCGCAGTTCCTCCAGATAGCGCTTGTTGCTGATCTTTTTCTGCTTAGGATGTGCAACGGCCGCCGGGTGGGCATATTCCTCCTCCGGAAGCATTGCCGGATCCTCCCGATGTTTGCCGTCGCTCTTGCTGGCGTTGCGGCCAGTTTTCGATGCCGGAAGCACCCCGGTCCCTCGCGGATCGCTGTTTTTTATTGTCGGCTTCTTTTTCTTCTTGCTCATCAAGGCCTCCAGATCGCTCAGTCGCCTGCACGTCCGTACGCTGCCCAATTATCGCGCACCCGAGATGGTTCGAAGCTCTTACAAATCATGCCATCTCGATTCGGGTCACCAGCCAGTCCTCAATTCACACACCGGCAAATATCTGGCGGAGCCATCGCCCGATCTCCACGGGGTCCTTCTCATACTATCCGACTCTCCGTGTCCACTATTATATCATACAGTTTTGAGACCGTCAGTTCATCCCGAAATGATGCCGGCGTTTCAGCTCCACTACCTCTCGTTGGGTGCCAGCGTGACGTGAGACCTGGACTCGCCGGGCACGATTAGTTCGGCCACCTGCAGGCCGTCAGAGAAGCGCACGAACCTGAGCCATCCTCGAGCTGGCGTTCCACGGAGTCGCCCTCTGCCTGGGCGCGTGAGGAGATGCCGGCCCAGACCGCGTAACGTTCACGGTCCATTATTCCAGCGGGATCGTCAGATCGAAACCAGGCCCCATGTCCTCCCACTCCTCATCAAGCGGAGCGCCCACAATATACCGGATCGACTTGATGGCGGACACATCCACCGGATTCTTGAGCCCGAACAACACCATCCCAGCCATCTCAACTCCCGAATAGATATCTCCCCCTACTGCCTCAGACAGCCAGACACTTGAGCCTCTCTGCTGGTTTCCCACCACAATAGTTCCCTGGTCTGGATACACCGATATCGTTTGATCCGTGCCGTTAGTCAGGTGCGCCTTGAGCGCCAGGACCGTCTCGACATCGGCCCAGTAGTTCGAGTCTGTTACAAATTCATTGCCCCTGAAATCTGGCGGCATATCCTCGAACGGGACTATTGAAACAGTGGAGACTCTCAAGGTAACCCCACCGCTCTCCTGCTCGACCCCTACATCCTCTATGCGAAATAACGATTCTGGCGGCTCCTCTTGAGGCTCCTGGCCGTCCACCGGATTATCCGGCTCCGCCGCAAACGTGACCGTCGTGCCGGGCTTGACGTGCTTTTTTATGATCTCCTGGCGATTCTTGCCAGTTAAAGGGTCATCAAAGGTCACCCCTTTGATTTTCGTATCAAAGTACCCGTATGCTATCACTTGCGCCATGACCGCCCCCTACAAGATCCACCAGCCGTCTGGCGTCAAAATGAGCCAGGTTCGCCTCTCTTTCACAATCCTCCTGGCAATCTCCACCCACAGTGCTATGGTTAGGTCATTCGCCGCCAATAATGATTGGCTCACGGTCTCCTCCACCTTGTCGCACGTGCGAATTGCAGAAACGCCTATTTCTGTTCCGCGCTCATCGCCGCAAAAAGATATACCAGCTCCTGCGCCTTCTCACCCTCGGGGTGTTACGGTGCTTGGTCTTCGTTTTTTTGGGGCTGGAATATCACCGTAAGAGGGATTTTGGCCACTGGTTGCCAGTTAGCGTCAGCTTCGGGCTTCAAATCTACGAGGAAGAAGAACCGCCCTTCTTCTTCGGCCGGCAATCCTTCAAATTCCACCTTCAGCCTCGTTCGCTGATGATCGGTGAGGTCAATTGGGAAAACTTCACTAACCAATGGCTCACTCGATGGTTTTTTTACCGTAATGCGATACATCCCGAGCGAAGGCTTGCTAGCATCCGCTCGTTCAAACAAAGAAACGAGTGTGAAGGGAGCTTTGATGATCCCTTCTGACTTAGGAACATCTTGCACATTGAGTTGTTCAACAGCGCTGATCAGGCTTATGGTATTGGTATCCTGGTCAGTTATGGCCAGACGACACAGAACCGACCAAACGTGAAAAATCATCTTGCAATGATCTGTAAATCGTTTGCGCTGGCAGTTGAGGTGAAGGGAGTTTCGTTTAGACTATAAGCCATATCTGACTGGTTCCGTTCAGGAAAACGAATGATAGTTGCACTTGTTGGCGATTCGGCTTGAACTGAAGCCTTACAAAATCCACCAGCCTTTATAGGACAACTGCCGCCAGTCATAGGGCAGTAGGTGCCAAACGACAACTATTTGCGCCCACACGTGTTGCCTCACGGGAGAATCACCCCCGAACCTTGTTGGTGCCTCAGGAGTAATCATCCCCAATTTCATGGCAGTGTCAACACAGAATCGTTCGATGAGGGGATCAACCCACCTCTATATCCATCGCATCAGCTCTGGTTTTCGCCCGCTCTGTACCGGCTCTGATGGGGGCTTTAAGCAGTTATGCCGGCGATCGGTAGGAGAGGCGGCGCTCATCACCGGTTACCGGTGAACTTTGCTGCCTGCGGCCAGATGCGTTTGCTCTCCTTCGAGAGCGCGAAGACTCAACGCAGCGCACCCATAACTTCAGCAGCTATATCGTAGCGGCGGAAGGGCGGCATGAGGTAGACGCCCTGGATCATTGGCCGGGCGGCCAGCAGCAATTCCCGGGCAATCCGGATGCCTTCCTCCCGGGACCGTCCCTGCTCGTCCGCAGTTTCCATGCGGCTCAGAATCTCCGGAGGGATCGACATCCCGGGAACCTCGTGATGCAGGAAACGAGCGTGTCGGGCTGTGTAGAGGGGTAGTAGTCCCATGATCAGCGGCAGCGGCGGTTGTTTGCCAAAAACGGCCACAAAATCTCGCAGCAGCTGGATGTCGAACACCGGCTGGGTAAGGGCAAACCGCGCGCCACCGTCGAGCTTTTTTCCCAGCACCCGCAGCTCGCGCGCCATCTTGGGTGCGCCCAGGTTAAGTGCACATCCAGCCACAAAGCCGGTCGGCTGTCCGATGGGGTTGCCCGCCTGATCGCGGCCCTGGTTCAGGTTATGACTGATGAGCCGGATCAGGCCGGAAGGTACCACATCATAGGAGTCGCTGGCATCAGGATAGTCGCCGATATGGGTGGGATCACCCATAACCACAAAAAGATTGCGGACTCCCAGGGCATGGGCTGCCAGCAGATCGCCTTGAACCCTCAGCAGGTTACGACCGCGAGTTGGGAAGTGCAGAATCGTTTCCAGGCCCAGCTGTTCCTGGATCAGGTAGGCGCAGGCCCAGGGACTCATTCGCATGCGCGCCAGGGGGCTATCCGCCACGTTCAAGATGTTGGCGCCTGCTTCCTTCAACCGGCCGGAATCGGCCAGCATTTGGGTCGAGTCGATGCCCCGGGGTGGGTGCATTTCAACGGTGATGATGAACTCTTTGCCAAGCATCCCTTCCAACTGTGTTGGCAGTGGTGGTTCGCCCAACTCCAATTCCCGCACCGGTGGCAGCACCGGAAGAACCGCCGGATCCAGCGGCGGGCGACGCAGTGCCTCTGCCATGGCTGCCGTATGCGCCGGGGTTGTCCCGCAGCAACCGCCGATGAACTGCATACCGGCCGCGGCAGCCTGTTGGGCGAAGTCGGCGAAGTAGGCTGGACTGGAGGGATAGAGCAGCCGGCCACTTTGCCTGGTTGGGTAACCTGCGTTGGGTTGAGCGGCATAATTCAACCGGGGGCAGGCCAGCTGCATGCGCCGGGCAACGCGCAATACCAGAGCTGGACCGGCGCTGCAATTCGCGCCGGAAAGGGTGACCCCCAGATCACACAGAGCATTGGCCACATCCTCAGGTGAGTGGCCTGCCATGGTGCGCCGGGCCTCGACGAAGGTCATCAGTGCCACGATGGGTATGCCAGGGGCTACCTGGTGGGCCATTTCGACGGCGACAGTGATTTCGTCCAGATCGCTGAAGGTCTCCAGTAGCAGCAGGTCCACGCCACCCTCTGCCAGGACGCCGATCTGTTCCCCGTAGACGCTTCGGGCTGTCTTGCTGGAGATGGGACCGAACGGGGCCAGTCCCTTGCCCAGCGGACCTACGGCTCCCGCCACATAGGCGTGGCGACCGGAGAGGGCGACAGCCTGCTTTGCCAGACGTACACCGGCCTCGTTGATGGCAGTCACCTGTTCCGCCAGATCGTATTCCTCCAACTTGGCCCGGTTGGCGCCAAATGTGTTGGTCTCTATGACGTCAGCGCCCGCAGACAGGTATTCGGAATGGGCGCGCAGGACCAGGTTGGGCTGAAGGTGATTGGTCTCGTCCAGACAGCGTTCCAGGGAGTAACCAAAGCTGTGCAGCAGCGTTCCCATGGCGCCGTCGCAAAGCAGTGGTTTTTTTTCTATGGCCTGCTTGAAGGTTTGATGGGCATTTTGGGGCATGGGGGCGATTATAACATGGCGACAGAGGATACCAAAGCCACCAGTTTTGACACCCTTCGCCCCTACCACTATAATCCAATGTGTCTGCAGGAAAAGATTGGAGGCAGCGGGCCATGGGTGTCAGAGAGATAAGCCTGATCGGCGACGAGATTCTACGAAAGAAAGCACGTAAGGTAAAAAAATTCGATCGGAAGCTGCACCAACTGATCGATGACATGGTGGAGACAATGCGCGATGCGCCGGGGATCGGCCTGGCTGCCCCCCAGGTGGGTGTGTCGCAGCGGGTAATCGTGGTTGAGTTTCCGGAGGACGAAGAGGATCTGGAGAGCAACAGATTGTACGAGGTTGTCAATCCTCAGATCGTCTTTGCCAGCGAGGATATCGTCGAGGGGGAGGAGGGCTGCCTTTCTATTCCGGACATTCTGGGAGAAGTCTGGCGGGCCCAGATGGTGGTTCTGAAAGGACAGGACCGCAACGGAAAAACCCAGCGCCTGGAGGCCCACGACTGGCTTGCCCGGGTGTTTCAGCACGAGGTCGATCACCTGGATGGTGTGCTTTTCATCGATCACGCAGAAGGACCTCATAAACTGCGCCGTCTGGTGCTGGTCGAGGACGAAGATGGCGTGGAAAGGTTGACTGCCGTTCCTTTTTAGAAGCTTCTCTTGCGAAAAGAGTAAATGATAAGGATGCCCAGTAACGGCGCCCTTTGAACCATGCCCAAGGAGCCGTCGGTGGCTGTTTCGGATCCACCGGCGGCTTTTCGCGTCATTCAACGGCGAACTGATCCCCTTCTAAGCCGATCTTTTTGTATCTGTGGTGTGGATCTTGCAAAAAAAAAGCTCTGCATTCGTGTCAAAATCTACGAATTTCTTCGTCAGATATGATCTATATCATAGGCAGGCCGCCGAATCTGTATTAAAATGAAAGTGTAACGTTCCTGTAATCCCCCCCTGTGGCATGGATAGCCCGTTTCCAGGCGTTCCGGCTGCAACAACCACCAATTCTTTGACCGTCTCCGTATCCCGGGCAGATGCCCGGACTGGAAGCAGAGTTAGGAGAGAAGGAATGAAGATCCCTAAACCCCTGATAACCCTCCCGCTATTTGTCTTCCTCATGGTCGCTGTTGTCCTGATGATGACGACGGCTGCGGCCGCCACATCGGAGCCCGCCAGCCATGCCCCCAGCGTGCTTCTGCAGGACGCCGAGGGCGAAGGCTGTCTATCCTGTCACGAGGGCATCGAGTTGATCCGCGCCGAGGACAGTGGCATGATGAAGGACCTGCGCGATCGGGGAGAGTGTACCGCATGCCACGGTGGTGATCCTGGAATCACCGGAACCCCCGATGACGACGAGGCCGTTGAAGCTGCCCATACAGGTGCACCGGATACACTTCCGTTCACCGAGTTCTACCCCGATCCCGGTAGCGTATGGGTAGCACAGGACACGTGTGGCCAATGCCATACCGATTATGCCCACGTACTCGAGCGCTCTCTCATGAACACCGAGGCTGGCAAGATCCAGGGCAACCTTTGGACCTGGGGCGTTCTCGATAGCCAGAAGGTGATCTACGGGAACTACGACGTCACCGATTCGGAAACGCTCTTCGGTAGTGACGCCTACAAGGAGATCATGCAGGGGTTCAAGGCAGCCTATCCTGACCAATTCCCCGACTCCCTGGAAATGTTGCTCAACCCCACCGTCGAGGAAGTCGAGGCTGACCCCAGCCTGGCTGGATTTACCTACCAGCGGCAACAGTGCCAGCGCTGCCATGTGGGCGTCACAGGGCGTTCCCGGCGTGGCGACTGGCGAGGCATGGGTTGCTCATCCTGTCATATTCCCTACGGCAACGAAGGATTCTACGAGGGTGGCGACCCTACCGTTCCCACCGACGAAGAGGGACACCTGCTGATTCACTCCATTCAGGGCACGCGGGAGGCTCGAAACGGTATTCCCAGCGAAACCTGCAACTCCTGTCACAACCGTGGCAAACGCATTGGCGTGAGCTTTCAGGGACTCATGGAATTCCCCTACGGCACACCGATCGATGACACCGGCGGCAAGCAGCCCAGACTGCACACGAAACAATATCTTTTCATCAAGGCAGACCTGCACCATGAGCAGCAGAGCAGGCCGGAGAATCCTGAAGGAGGCATGTTGTGCCAGGATTGCCATACTAGCATCGAGATGCACGGGGATGGCAATATCTTTGGCACAACCCTGAGCCAGGTGGAGATCGAATGTGCTGACTGTCACGGTACCTCCGACGCCTATCCCTGGGAACTGCCGTTGGGTTACGGGGAGGAGTTCTCCGACGAGTTGTCGGGAGAGCCTCGCGGTGTAGCTGGTCTCACCGATCTGCAGACAACTGACGGCACTCTCTATGATCCGGAGGATGGCTATCTGCTCAGTGCCAGGGGAAATCCCTTAGGTAACGTTACTCGTGCCTCCGACGGCAAGGTGATAGTCCATTCGGCAACCGATCGCGATTTTTTTGCGCCATTGCTCAAGACAATCGCCGAGGCGGATGAGTGGATCAGCCTGGATGCTGACGTGGCCATGGACAAGGTGGGTGCGCACATGGAAGCGCTTGAGTGTTACGCCTGTCATGCTGATTGGGCTCCCCAATGCTACGGATGCCATGTGGATGTGAACTACGGTGAAAACCAGGATGGCGATCAACTCACCGATACCGACTGGGTCGCTTCGGGCAATGACAAGAACGATGACGGTACCCACAACAGTGTCAAATCGCCAGGCAAGGTCAGTGAAAGCCGGTCTTATCTGAGATGGGAGCAGCCAATTCTGGGCATCAACGGTGAAGGACGGGTCACGCCCCTGATCCCTGGATGCCAGGTGATCTTCACAGTTCGCGGTCCTGAGGGTGATACATGGACCCACAACGAGATTGCTCGAACTCCTCCAGGTACGGAGGGTTCTGGACCAGAGGGCCAACGGGGCCTGGACATGGCGCCCGTACAGCCTCACACGGCAGGACGCGAGGCACGCACCTGCGAGAGCTGCCATTCCAATCCCAAGTCTCTGGGCTACGGGACCGATGGTGGTCGCTATCTGCGTGGCTACACAGAAGATCGTTATGTGGATTTGATGGATGCCGACGGCAATGTCATTCCCCAGAACGTTCAGGTACAGATGCCGGCCATTCCCGATCTGCCAATGGATCTGAGCCAGATTGTCGATCCTGAGACCGGCCAGCAGATGATGACAGTCGGTTCTCATTGGCCTGACTCCCGACCTCTGGACGAGAATCAACGGGTCCGGATGGAGCGGACTGGTGTCTGCATGGGCTGTCATCAGAACATGGCCGATCCGGCCTTCTGGAACGATCAGGTTATTGCCAGCTTTGGCGAAGTGATCTCCAATGACGAGCACATCAACGTCATGAACGAGGTGATCAATGCCTCGGTGATGCAGCCGGTGTCGGCCGGCATGGGTGACAAGAGTACGACCATGGCGCCACCCACTTCAGCGGCTGCCGTTGCAGCTGTCAATCTGGCACCTATCGAGGATAAGATCACCAATGTTGAGTCCATGGCGGACGAGGCCCAGGCTACCGCCCAGGATGCACAGATGGCCGCGGGTGCAGCGCAGTCCGCTGCAGATGAGGCCCAGTCGACGGCAGAGGATGCTATGGCGAAGGCCCAGGCTGCTGAAACCACGGCTACCCAGGCCGAAGTTGGTTTTACTGAGATGCAGGCGGAAGCCGAAAACGCCGCATCTGCCACCAGCAAAACCGGGTTGTGGGTCATCGTAGCATTGCTGCTGGGCTTGATTGCCGGCGGCGGCGCGGTCTACTTCGCTCGCAAGTAGGAAGGATTTATCGGAAAGGTCTTTGGCCTGCCGCTTCGGTGGGCCGGGGGCCTTTCCGAGAGATGACGTCGTGACCGAACGTTCTAGCTTTGCCAGACGACGGCCCTTTCTGGTAGGAGCTATCGTGGGCGGCACTGTCTGCCTGCTGGTGCTTCTTATCGGATTCCTGGTGACCAACAGCCAGGCACAGAGGGTCGCGGCCGATCAACAGGATTCTCCGGAATCGCAGGCTCTTTTGCTGGAAGCGGCTGCCCAGGATCAGATCGATCTCGGCAATCACGAAACTGCGGTGGCGTTGCTCACGCGGGCCATCGACCTTGCTCCCCATCGCTCGGAGTTTTTTTATACCCGGGCGATCGCCCATTCCGGCCTCGAAGACTTCGATAAGGCACTGAGTGATTTTGACGTTGCCGTCGAGGCCAATCCTCATTGGGCACTTCCGCTGGCAGGCCGCGGGACCGCTCATAACGCCATGGGCAATCTGGACTCGGCGATTTCCGACCTGAGCGACGCCATTCACCTCGAACCTGGTGAAGCAAGCCTTTACACCAACCGGGGCCAAGTCTATCATCAGCGAGGGGAGCTGGAGTTGGCCAGAGATGATTTCAACCTGGCTGTGCAGTTGGCTCCCGATTCGGTAGCAGCCCGTTTTAACCGCGGTGTGCTTCTCTATGCTGTCGGCAGAGCCGAAGACGCAGTGGAGGACTTCAGCCACATCATCGCTATCGATCCTCTCCAGGCGCCTTCCTATCTCAACCGGGGGCTAATTCTGGCCGAGTTAGATGAGGCAGATCTCGCCCGTGCTGATCTTGAGCAGTTTATTGCGCTAAGCGAGAACCCGGAATGGGTCGATCTGGCGAGAAACGCATTGGCCCAACTGGATGGTGAGTCATGACCGAGAAATACCAGGTCCAGGTGCCCAATCTGGCGTACTACCAGGATCAGGTTAAGTGCCAGGCCGCCTGCCCCGTTCGCACCGATGCCCGCGGCTATGTCACGGCCATCGCCAGAGGTGACCTGGAGGAAGCCTACCGGATCGCGCGCAACCCCAATCCGCTGGCGTCAATCTGCGGCCGGGTGTGCAATGCACCCTGCGAGACCGCCTGTCGCCGGGGTGACATCGATGAGCCTGTCGCTATCCGTCCTCTCAAGCGCTTGGTTACGGAGCGCTACGGCGTGGAAGCGCTGGGTCCCTCGGCCGAAATCGGCGAACCGGAAACGAGCAATGCCACCATTCGCTCTCGCACCGCCCTGGAAGAACTTGCACAGACGCCGGGACGTCGATCTGGTCGGGTCGCTGTAATGGGATCTGGTCCGGCAGGCCTGGGCTGTGCCCATGATCTGGCCATGCTGGGGCACCATGTTACCATATTCGACTCGGCGCCGGCCAGCGGCGGCATGTTGCGCACTGGCATTCCCCTCTATCGACTGGATCGAGACCTGCTCGACGCCGAGATTCGAAGTATCATCGATCTGGGTGTGAATTTGCGCCTGGATACGGTCATCGGCGAGGAAGTCACCCTGGACTATCTGCGCGTCAATTATGACGCTGTCTTTCTGGGCACTGGTTTGGGCGAGGGACGCTCCCTGCGGATTCCCGGGGCGGATCTGGATGGCGTTCTGAAGGCGGTTGACTTCCTGCTCAATGTCAACATGGGCTACAGGGTGGACTTGGGCGAGAAGGTAATCGTGATTGGCGGAGGCAACGTTGCCGCCGATGCTGCCCGCATGGCATTGCGCCAACAGCAAGCGGGCGAGACTCCCCTGGCCGATGCCGACCAACGGAAATTGGAAGCCCAGGCTGCATCCTCTATGGCACCGGGGGAGGATGAGTCCCTGCACGCTGCTGTGGATGTCGCCCGCACCGCGGTGCGTCTGGGCGCACCGGAAGTGCAGATGATTGCGCTGGAATCGTGGGCGGAGCTGCCTGCCAGCGAGATCGAGGTGGAGGAATCCCTGGAAGAGGGGGTGCAGATCCAGCCCGGCTTTGGACCTCACGAAATCCTGGGTCAGAATGGTACCGTTGTTGGGCTGCAGACGCTGGACGTGGCCAAAGTGTTTGATGAAAACGGCCGCTTCAATCCCGAGTTTGTGGAAAACAGTGAGCGAATCTGGCCATGTGATACGATCATTCTGGCAATCGGACAGGCTGCTGATCTGAGTTATCTTGGCGAGAATCATGGCATAGAGGTCAGTCCTCGAGGCTTGATCGTGGCCGATACTGAGACCGGGGCCACCACTGCCCCTGGTGTATATGCAGGTGGCGACGTGGTTTATGGCCCGCGTATTCTTATTGATGCGGTCCGCGACGGGCAGCGGTCTGCCAGGGCCATCGATAGCCAGATCCATGGCATGGATCTGAGAACCCGTATAGACTTCGACTGGACGGTCGAGTGGGAACATAAGATGCCAGAGGGATACACCGAGCGCGAACGCAGCGCCGTGCCCATCCTGGAACTGGATCGCCGCGTCGGAATCGCCGAGGTGGAAACCGGTTATGACGTGTCCGAGGCGATGTTGCAGGCTGAACGTTGCCTGAAGTGCGGCATCAACACCATCTTCGACGGCTCCAAGTGTATTCTCTGCAACGGCTGTGTGGATGTCTGTCCGTGGAGCTGCCTAAAGATTGTGCGCGTCAACGATATGGCCGGGGACCCGGCATTGGCAGCTGTCGTGCAGGCAATGTTTGGCTCAGATTTCTCATCCCAGGCTGATAGCGAAATCCCCGCTTCAGCCATGCTCAAGGATGATACGCTGTGTACCCGGTGTGGCCTGTGTGCAGAGCGCTGCCCGACGGACGCTATTACAATGGAAACCTTCTCCTTCACGGAGACCATGCATTACGTCGATCCACCTACCACCCACTAGGCCGGGCCCATACCGGCACCGGACGAGGAGATTAGAATGTCAAGACTGACAGAAGGTATTACAAGGTCGCGGGTCTGGCGATCCTTCTTCCGTCATGGGTGGCCCGATGATGAACTCAACCGTTCGTTGATAATGACCACGAACATCTACTTTCACCTTCATCCCGTGAAGGTGAACCGCCAAAGCATCAAAGCCACCTACAGTTGGGGCCTGGGTATACTGGCGACCATTTTGTTCATCATCCTGGGGATAACTGGTACCTTGCTCATGTTCTATTATGTGCCCTCCACGGAGCAGGCGTATCAGAACATTGTGGATCTCCAAACCAAGGTGTCCTATGGGCAATTGATACGAAATTTCCATCGATGGTCTGCCCAGGGAATGGTATTGATCGTTGTGCTGCACATGATGCGCGTCTTTTATACGGGCGCCTACAAACCGCCTAGAGAGTTCAACTGGATTGTTGGCGTCGTGCTGCTCCTGTTGACCCTGGGAGCCAGCTTCACCGGCTATTTGCTGCCATGGGATCAGCTCTCCTACTGGGCCATTACTGTGGGCACCAATGTCGCCGGCTACGCACCGGTTGTTGGACCCGATATGCGCATGATGTTGTTGGGTGGTTTTGAGGTTGGCCAGGCGGCCCTGACACGCTTCTACGCCTTGCACATTATTGTCATTCCCGGAGCGTTGCTTTTGCTCATCTCCCTGCATCTCTGGCGGGTGCGGAAGGATGGTGGATTGGCAGCGCAGAACAAGATCGATGACAGCCTGGACATTCGAGGAGATTGAGGCGCTATGAGCGAAGAATCCAACCAGGTCGAAGGACAGGACGAGCGTTTTGCTCGCGGCCCCGTCAAAACCTATAGCCTGATGGAACTGGTGCGTGGCACCTCGCCCATGGTGGAGAAGGGACCGGACGATACGATCTTTTCCTTTCCCTATGTTGCGATTGTCGAATTGCTGCTGGTAGTCGGCTCCATCTTTGTTATCGGTTTTCTTTCATTGATACACAATGCACCGCTGGAGGAGCTTGCCAATCCTGATCTGACGACCAATCCGGCCAAGGCGCCATGGTATTTCATGGCACTGCAGGAACTGCTTCTGCACATGCATCCTGTGCTGGCAGGCATCGTGGTACCGGGAATCGTCATCCTGTTCCTGGTCACCCTTCCCTATTTCGATGTCGACCGCAGCGATTCCGGACGTTGGTTTGCCACCAGTCGGGGCGCAAAGTGGGTCTTTTTCACAGCCCTCTACACGGTTATTGTCCAGGCCGCTTTGATTTATTTCGACGAAGTCATGGGGCTGCGTGGTCTTGGAGACGCGTCCCCACTCACATTGCAGATCATCGGTCCGCTGTTGTTTGGTTTCGTGCTTTTCGTCATTCCTTTGGTGGTAATTGCCTTCAAAAAACCGACTCGCCGGGAGGTAATGATGGTTATCTTTACCATCATTATCACTTCGGCGATCACGTTGACTATTAGCGGCTTTCTCTTCCGCGGCCCGGGCATGCACCTCTACCCGCCTTGGGGAATGCCTGATGGCTATAATCCCTGGTCCAGTCTATAGCGAGGAGAAGGGAAGATGGAAAAAAACGAGCAGGACAAAAAGGTCAGCCGTCGGCAGTTCTTCGGCATCGCCTGGACTCTGGCACTGATCGCGGCAGGTGCTCAAGCTCTGGTGGGACTTCGTTCCTTCCTGACGCCGATTCTCGAGGCGGGCGCCTTTGGCACCGTGGTCAAGGCAGGCAGGGTGGATGAGTTCGAGCTACCATCGGTCAACTATTTTCGGGAAGCCCGCTTCTACCTTGTGCGAAACGAGTTGGGCTTTCTGGCACTCTATCGCAAGTGTACCCATCTGGGCTGTGTTGTGCCGTGGGATGCGCCTGCAAATGAATTCAACTGCCCATGCCACAGTTCCCTCTTCACGAGGGAAGGCGCGGTCATCAGCGGTCCTGCCCCTCGGCCAATGGATATGTTCCCGGTGACGATCAAGGACGACATCGTCTTCGTCGACACCGGCCAGGTCGTCGAGCGTACTGCCGTCCATCCCGAACAGATAACCCCGGTCTAGCAGTGGGTTCCGTCGGAGGCGTTTACAGATGAAAGAGCCCAATTACAGTTTCCTTGCCTATCTCGGCGTCGTCCTTACCCTGGCAGCGATCCTGGTACTCGGACTGTTTTCGCTCAAGCAGCCAGGCCAGATGTACTCGAGCGCCAAAGCCCATGAACATGAAGCCATTGAACGCGGGGATGAAGTCTTCGAGCATGACTGTGCGACTTGTCACGGTGTCCATGGCGAAGGAGTTCGGGGAAGTGGACCGGCCTTGAATACTCAGGAGTTCCTGTCGGAAGCTGTCGACGGCTTGATCTTCAATACCATCACCGATGGACGCCCGGGCACCTCGATGCCTGCCTGGGGCCAGGTGCGGGGTGGACCCTACACGGCGCAGGTCGTCGACGACCTGGTGGCATACATACGTTCCTGGGAGGCCACCGCACCGTCGGTGGAAGAAATGGTTTTCCAGGGCGACCCCGTTTCTGGCGCCGTGCTCTTTTCAACCACCTGCTATGCCTGTCATGGTGTGGCGGGAGAGGGAACTGCCGGAGGGGTGGCGCTGAATGATCCGGAGCGCCTGGCCCGCCTGACCGATGATTACTATCGGGATACGATCAGGCGGGGCAGACCGGATCGCGGCATGCCAACCTGGGGGTCGGTGTTATCGCCCGAGGAGGTCGAGGACCTGCTGGCTTACATTCGAAGCTGGCAGATCGAGCCGCCGGCAATCATGGCTGATCTGGGCGGCGATCTTACTCGTGGCAAGGAGATCTTTACCTCTACCTGCGTGGCCTGCCACGGTGAAGGGGGTATTGGCACTGATCTTGCCCCCAGGCTGGCCGAAGCGCCAGTGTTGAACGATCCTCACCAGGTCCATACGGTTGTCAGTGAGGGGCGGCTGGACAAGGGAATGCCCAATTGGGGCCAGGTATTGTCACCGGCCGAGATCAATGACGTCGTCGCCTACGTATCTACCTTGAGAGCCGATGGATCGGTCGCCGGGGAGACACTGGTCGAAGAGGATGATTCCCTGGACCGGGCCCAATTTCTCTTCCTGCAGCAGTGTGCTGAATGCCACGGCCTGACAGGTGAGGGCAAGGACGATAAGCCGGCGTTGGTTGACAATGAGTTCGTGCAGACCAACGACGACCAGGCACTTTTCAATATTGTCGCCGGTGGCCGGGCGAATACCGCAATGGAGGGGTTCTCGGGCGAGTTGAGCGATGAGGAAATCCAGGAGATCATCAAACTGCTTCACACCTGGCAGTGATCGCCAAACCACCTGGTTTCTGTCCCGACGGCTGGAAGGATCACCTCCCAGCCGTCTTTGTTTTCAGGCCCAAGGTTCCAGACGGGCTGAAACGTGTAACTGCGCACCCAAAAGATCTTGACACCCAGTGGCGGGTGTGTTATTATTGTATCGATATATCGAAACGTGTCTATGTGTATATGTTGCCGATACAAGCGTTTTTTTCATCCGATCAGACATTCACGGTGATGCCCATGCCAGCCATCGAAATCGACTGCGTAGAATTCTGCAAGGCCCTTGCCGACGAGACGCGCCAGGGAATACTGCAGCTGTTGAGGCAGAAAGGAGAGCTGTGCGTGGGCGACATTGTGGAGGTTTTTGATTCCACCCAGCCCACCATTTCGCATCACCTGCGGCAGCTTCGCAATGTGGGCCTGGTCACCAGTCGAAAGCAGGGAAAACTGGTCTTCTATACCCTTGACCAGGACAATGTGATTGAATGCTGCGGGATGCTGATGAGTAAGTTCGCGCCGGTGTTTTCGGTTCAAATGCTGGACCATACGTCAACGGCGGACAAAGAATAAACAGGAGTGTTTCATGACAGTGCTACCTACCACCAGTTCGGAACAGATCAAGTTGCAGGTTCGTGATCGCTATGGCAGACTCGCCGAGGATGTATTGGAGCGCCCTGAACCGGTTGGGTGCGGGTGTGCGCCGGCGGAGTCGTTATCCGATGGCGATGTGATTTTTCTCCAGGACGGGGCATCCAGTTGCTGCGGTCCCGAACAGCAAGTCCTCGACGCGGACCACGCCAGCCGGCTCTATGAACAGGGAGAACTGGCGACTCTACCTGATAGTGTCACGGCGGCCTCTCTCGGCTGTGGAAACCCAATGGCCATCGCCGCGCTCAAGCCTGGCCAGGTGGTGATGGACCTGGGATCGGGCGGCGGAATCGATTGTTTTCTGGCCGGGCGTCAAGTCGGCCCGGAAGGGCGTGTCATCGGCCTGGACATGACCCCGCAGATGATCGAGTTGGCCGAGCAGAACAGAGCCAAGCTTGGTGCGGCGGCAGCCAATGTCAGTTTTCAATTGGGCGAGATGGAGGCGATGCCCTTGCCAGACAGCAGTGTCGACGTCATGATCTCCAACTGTGTTATCAACCTCTCTCCTGACAAGGACGCTGTTTTTCGAGAGGCTTTCCGGGTGTTGCGCCCGGGTGGTTATCTGGCAGTTTCCGACATCGTGACTCTGCAGCCTTTGCCCGAACAGCTGGCTACCAGCCTTTCCGCCTGGTCCGAATGTGTAGCGGGCGCCCTTGATGTGGGTGACTATACTCGAAAACTGGAGGAGGCTGGCTTCGAG
Source organism: Chloroflexota bacterium (assembly GCA_034717495.1). Classification (NCBI taxonomy): domain Bacteria; kingdom Bacillati; phylum Chloroflexota; species Chloroflexota bacterium. Next base: position 75,003 of record JAYELL010000057.1, read on the forward strand.
CGCGTGGCAGTTGCAGAGCTTTCATCCAAGGATTTCCAGGGGGGAGAAGCGCCCGCTCTGGTGACAGGTGACCTGGATCGCTGGGTAGCCAGTGCCCGGATTCTGGCATATAGACCCCTGGATAATGGTCAATTGTCAATTGGTGAATAGTCAATTGTTAATGGCGGAGGGCAATTGATTTTGTGGTCCCTCGCCGATGCGAATGCACGCCTCACCGAAAGGCGTCCCTTTGGGATTGGGAACGGGGCAGTTAAGCCAGCGCAATGCTTGCAGTGAGCGAAGTCGAACTGTTGTCGATATTGATGGGGCAAGCGCCTGATTTGGCACACCCGTTCAATTGTCACCCGTGAGGAAATGGCACATGTCAAAACCATGGCGCATCCTGCTGATTGTCGCGTTGTTGCTGTTCTTTGCACTGCTGGTTGGTCCATTCCTGCTGCCGGTGGCACCGCTGGAAGGTACGGTGTCGCCGGAGCAGCTTGCCCACTCCGACAGCCAGTTCGCCGAGATCGATGGTGTGAACGTGCACTACAAGGAAGCGGGTCAGGGTGACCCGCCGCTGGTGCTTCTGCACGGCTTCGCTTCCAGCACCTATAGCTGGCAAGAAGTGATGGTGCCTCTGGCCGAGGATCATCTAGTCGTTGCCTTTGACCGGCCTGCCTTTGGCCTCACCGAGCGACCCATTCCCGGTGAATGGACAGGAGAGAGTCCCTACAGCCCGCAATCCCAGGTTGAGCTCACTATCGGATTGATGGATGAATTGGGAATCGACAAGGCTGTGCTGGTCGGCAATTCAGCCGGCGGGACTATCGCTGCGCTGACGGCGCTCACCTATCCTGAACGGGTCGAGGCGTTGATTCTGGTGGATCCAGCCATCTATTTCGCCGCCGGCATGCCGGGTTGGTTTCGGTTATTACTGGAAACGCCTCAGTTGGATCGAATTGGTCCTCTGGTGGGGCGCATCGTTGTCGGGACATTGGGGGATGATTTCGGACGCGCCGCCTGGCATGATCCAGATGGTTTGACCCCTGAAGTATGGGCTGAGTATACCGAAGTAATAAAGGCTGATAGCTGGGACCAGGCTTTGATTGAATATGTCAAGGCCTGGGAATCCCCCGGTGTTGCCGATCGACTGGACGAACTCTCTGTGCCGACCCTCGTCATTACTGGCGATAACGACGTTATCATTCCGACGCGACAGAGTGTCCGACTGGCCTCAGAAATCCCGAATGCTGAATTGGTCGTGTCGCCCGATTGTGGACACATTCCTCAGGAAGAATGTCCCGAGGCCTTTCTGGAGGCAACCAACGATTTCCTGGCACGCCTGCCCTGGCGGCTGTTTGAACCGACTGGGGCGTCGCGAAGGAAAGTTGCTCATTACCGGTTCAAACAGCTACCTTTCCCTCCAGGTACGCCACGATTCGCGTTGCCACGTCGATATCGGAGTGCTTCTCGAGCTGTTGCCAACCAGCGCTGGGATTCACTTCAAGGACCACCGGGCCCCGCTCTGTTTCAATGATATCTACCCCTGCCAGATCCAGTTCCAGGGCTTTGGCAGCCCTGACCGCCATTTGTGCATAGCCTTCGGGTAGCTCTATGATCTCCGCCGTTCCTCCCCGGTGGATGTTAGCGCGAAATTCCCCCGGTCGCGCCGTGCGCCGAAAGGCCCCGAGCACTTCATTTCCCAGGACTATCACCCGAATATCCTGCCCATCCCCCTCGACCAGGTACTGTTGCGCTATGAGGATACGCTCCACCGTACGCATGGTATCGTGGATGGCCAGGGCTGACTCAACGGTGTCGGCTCGCATCACGCCGATTCCCAGGCTGCCCTGTCTCGTTTTAAGGATCACCGGTGTGTCCAGGTATTCGGAAACCGCCTGTTCCAGGCTGGCCGGATCCCAGGTGAGCACCGAAAGAGGGATAGGGATACCAGCCCGTTGCAGAAGTTGCATGGATAGGAATTTATCATGGGCGTGAAGTTTGGCCTGGGGTTGGTTTATACAGATTAACCCCGCCGATTCGAGTTGGGTCGCAACGGCCGATTCGAAGGTTCGCACGATAGTCAGGCCATAGCGCGTGTACGCGGCGCAGCGCAGAAGGACAGCGTCGGCATCGTCAACCCGCTGACCCTCATAGATCACGCCGCCGCCGACATCGCCAACATGCACAGTGCAATCCAGCGGCCGCAGCAGCTTGACCGTGTGCTTCCGGGCTTTCAGTGCCTGGACCAGGCGCTCCGTACCGTAGGTTTCGAATACCTGATTGAGGATAAGTACGTGCATGGCACTCCATTTGATAAGACTGACAAGAAGCCAAGGGTCAAGAGTGGTGCGCCCTGGCTTGCGAACCGCTCTTGATGGTCAAATAATCCAGTTCCAGCCACTGGCAGCCGGGCTGTTCCAGCAAACCCCATCGAAGACGACCTTGAGGGGTGATTATCATGAAACGATTGTCCAGCCAGATGACCAGCCCCAGAGGACCCCGGGGCGCCCTGTTGCAGTCCATGATCACCTGGTCGTCGACCAGAAAGCGGGCAACTTGTTCATTCCAGTGGATGACATAGGTGTGCCAGTCGGTCATCTTGACAGGAACGACCGCCTCGCTGACCCGGATGGCGCGCTGACCGATCGGCCACAGCCGCCGGTAGGCCCCGGGCAGATTCATTAATGGAATGGAGATCGGCATGCTTGGCGCCAGCGCAAGGAAGGGCCATCGGGAGGCATCGATCGCAGCTGCTTTCCAGCCGCAGCCCGGGGCATCCATATCCAACTTCATGTTGCTGGGCGGGGAGGCGTAGAAGAACCAGATAGCCCGGGGTCTTGCGAACATCGGTTGATTCTGGCGGACTGGCAATGACATCGGTTCGTTCCAGAAGCCGAAACCAGCCGTGCCACTCAGGATGGGTCCGCCATCGGGATCGGGCAGATACTGGAAATCACAATCGCTGTTGCTCTCCCTTTCAGGCGAAGGATGGGAGAAGCGAGCCCGCACGATCAACGTCAGCGGCGGCGACCAGGGAAATCGGTTGCGCGGCAGGGTAACGTAGTCGTCGATCTGGGCGTTGCTGTAGCGCCGGGGCGTGGTATCCCGGTTGACCAGCCGCACCGTTTGGCCGGTCACTGTCAGCGATCCTCCAGCCGGACTGGACCGGTTCCACCGGTCGCTGAGCCCTGCGGAAAAATCGTCACGAAGCAGGGTGCCAGTCAATGGGCTTCTCCAGTAGAATCACCGGCACCTGCCAGGGAGGATCGTCGCGAACGACGACGCTGGCGCGTAATCCTGTCGCCGTGGTCTGCTTTTCGCCAGGGTCCAGCAGCGGATCGCTTGGACCTCCGAACAGCAGGCGTCCTGACCAGTTCCAGACCCGGGAATTGTTCAACACAACCGAATCGATGATAATAGCTCGTCCGCCGGGCCGCAGTATGCGGGCAAACTCCTGTTGGGTAACGGGATCCACGATAAACTCTGCCGGAAAGGTAGAGATGATGCTGCCACAGCTTTCATCATCGAAGGGCATGCGTTGCGTGCGGCCCCGGACAAGAGGCACCCAAAGACCGGCACAGTGCATCTTGTGGGCGCTGATACGGTGCATGGCAGGTGAAAGATCGATGCCGAGCGCAGGCCAATTGCGACGGCTCATTTCCATCAACAGTTCACCCGTGCCGAAACCCACCTCCAGAACAGGGCCGGTTTCCACATATTCGAGAGCCAGACGGCGCCAGCCACCCCACCGTCCCAGGCTCACGATCCAGGCCGCCAGGTCGTATGCCCACGCGAATTCGTTGTAGAGTCTGCGGGTAGCCCATAGGTAAAGCCGTCCCAGGGGGGGCAGTTTGCGAGAAGTCACATTTGTTTCCACGGTGCGTACCGAACGGCGTTATCCAGTGGCATCAAGGAATTCCATTAACGGGAACTGCGCCGGCGCAGCACTATCAGCGCCAACAAGCAAAGCACCGTACCTTCAATAACATGGACTTCGCCTACCGCAGGCAGTGGAAGCTGCACAAGCCTTCCCAACAGCTGTCCACCGGCAAAGCCAAGGGTGGCTGTCAGGATATCAAGTAGCCAATCCCAACCGGTGCCGCCCTGCAAGACGAACCATGCGGTAGCCCAGATCAGGGTCAGCAGGGTGGATAGAACCAGCGAGGGTGGAATGAGGGCGATCAGTGATTCCAGCATGACTACATCACCACGCCGCCGTTGATCATGAGAACCTGACCCGTCAGGAAGCCAGCTGCATCGGAGGCCAGATAAACGGCCACAGCTGCCACGTCTGCAGGCGTTCCCCAGCGCTGTAAAGGTGTCTGGAGACGCAGTTGTTCGTGCAGGTCCCGGCTGACTTGCTCTCCCCAACCAGTTTCGATCCAGCCAGGTGCCAGGCAATTGACGCGAACGGTTGGTGCCAGGCCGCGAGCCAGGGCCTTGGTAAAACCCATGATGCCCGCCTTGGCGGCTGCGAAAAGCTGACCGCTCTCTGTGCCTGTGCCACCGTTCCATGCTTGATCCCAACCGATATTGATGATGTGACCGGAGCCCTGCTCGGACATTCGAGCCCCAGCCAGGTGAGAACAGAGAACGGCAGCCCGCAGGTCAACATCGAGCAATCGTTGCAGGCGTTCGGCATAGGGAAGGTGAAGGTTTTGCCCGATCAGGATATCGGCGCCAGCGTTGTTGATCCAGATGTCGACCTGGCCGCCTAGGAGTTGCCAGGCCTGGTCGACCAACGCGGTGATCCCGGAGAGTGTCGACAGGTCCTCCAGCACGACCGGTGCGCGGCGTCCCAGTTGCCTTACTTGTGAGGCGATTTTAGCGGCAGCATCGGCGTCCCGTCCGTGGATCAGCACGTCGGCACCCTCGGCGGCAAATGCGAGGGCTGTGGCCTCGCCGATACCGCTGGTGCTGCCGCTGACAACAGCAGTCATGCCCGATAGTCTCATGGGATACCCTGTCCGCCACCCCGGACGATGGCATCGGTCATACGAGCGATTCGGGACATCGATTGCACGTCGTGCACACGCACGATATCCGCGCCGCGGTCGATGGCGATCGCTACGGTGGCAGCCGTTCCCTCAAGCCGTTGATCCGTTGGCAGGCCCAGTGTGTAACCGATGAAGGATTTGCGACTGGGACCCACCAGCAGGGGATACCCGAGATCGCGCAAGGCGTCCAACCGGTCAAGCAATTCCAGGTTCTGGGCAACCGTCTTTCCAAAACCAAGGCCAGGATCGAGGATGATTTGATCATCGGGGATACCGGCAAGATGAGCCAGTTCGATGCTGATCGCGAGCTCTCGTTTGATATCCTCGATCAGGTCCTCGTATTCGACGCCGACGTAACGCCCACCCAGAGCTGGGTCGATCCGGGCATGGTCGCGCCGGCTGCGGTTGTGCATCAGGATAACAGGTGCACCCGCCTGGGCAGCAACGCGGGCTATCGGTGGATCCAGGCGAAAGCCCCAAACATCGTTGACGAAACTGGCGCCAGAAGAGAGCGCGGCCTCCGCGACCTTTGCCTTGGAGGTGTCCACCGAGATGGGCAGGCTCACCGCTTCTGATAGCCCCCGAATGACAGGGACTACCCTCTGCAATTCCTCATCGGTACTCACCGCATCAGCGCCAGGGCGGGTGCTTTCGCCGCCGACATCGAGCAGATGAGCCCCTTCTGCCTGAAAACGCACTCCCTGGTCTATTGCTGCAGTTATCCAGGCCTCCTTCAGGACCAACCCGTCGCCCGAAAAGCTGTCGGGCGTGGCGTTGATGATTCCCATGACATAGGTCTGGGTGCCCCATTCAAATGTGTGTCCTCGGACAATGAGTGATGGTTGCATCGTACTTTGGTGTGACTGGCGGACCTGGTGGCTGATAGCCAGATTTGGGGCCAAACGGCGATAGATGGCTCAGATAATTATAATCGTGTATCAAGTTTTGGCAACCGGACGACTTGCCGGGGTTTTGTGGCGGTAGGGGTAGGGTCTCCCAACTCTCCGTCCACATGCTGCCGCAGCCGCTTTGAATTTCATGACCATGTCTTGACAGCACAATCGGCCTGTGTTATAGTCACCTTGATTGAATTAATAACTGAATGATTTAGGCCGTTAGTGGTGCCCTAAGGCCCGATGCCCGGGGCATAAAGGCGAAGCCGGTGGCACGTGTGCTGTACCGACCGAAAGGCTGTGCACGTGGAGTCCGGCGCTGTCGCGCAACTGTGATCTGACGGATAGCATTTTTCAACGAGCTATCCCAAGTAAGCCAGGACGACCGCCACTTAACGCCCGCCAACAGACCTTCGCATGAAAGGAGGGCGGATCTTAGCCAAAAACAGGTTAGCAAATCCTTCGCAGGATGCCTACCGCATAAGATCAACACCAACGCCCGACCCTCCGTCGGGCATTTTTTGTGCATTTTCAAGGAGCAAGGAACAGGATATGAAACCCAAGACGGCTGGCGCACGTTTTGTCAGAGTGGCAATGATTGCCGCCACTTTGAGTATTACGTTCTTTCTCGTCATCATGCTGCAGAGCAGCATGGCTGGTGAGCTAACTACCGAGGATATCAATCGGGCTGACGTCGTGGTCGATCTGGGTGATGGTCATAGTATCACCCAGCGTGTTTCTTTTTCGACCACCCAGATTTCCGGTCTCGAGGCGCTGCTGCGCACTGGTCTCAATGTCACCACCGCTGAATTTGGCTTCGGTACGGCTGTCTGCGCCATCGAAGGGGTCGGGTGTCCTGCCACCGATTGTTTCTGCGAAACAGAAAATTTCTGGGGGTACCAATACTGGGAGGAGGGCGGTTGGCAATCATACATGGTCGGCGCCGCTGATTCCAACGTGAGCGATGGCGGCGTAGAAGGTTGGGCGTGGGGACCCTTTGGCAATACACCACCTGCCATCACCTCCGAGATCCTGGCTGCCAATGCGGCGCTGCAATGGATCGCACCCCAACAGGAGACCGATGGCAGCATTGGCCACAACGTGGGCGCGACGCTGGATGTGATCCTGGCTGTAGCCGCAGCCAACCAGGATCCGGTGACCTGGCGATCGTCTGAAGGTGAATCGCTTGTCGACTACGTCAAAGCGGAGGGAAGCGTCTATGCCGGTCAAACAGCCGCAGGTGCCGGCAAGATGGCCGTGGGAGCAGCCGCAGCCCATCAAGACCCTGCCGCCTTCGGCGATCTGGATCTGGTCGACATACTTGACGGCCACTACGATTCCGGCACAGGCGCTTTCGGTGCGAACAACCAGGATCAGGGCTTTGCTCTCCTGGGGTTGGCGGCTGCTGGTGAGATGGTGCCCGAAGCAGCGGTCCAGCGGCTTGTCAATGACACCAACCCCGACGGCGGCTGGGGCTGGGCCGGCGGCGTTCCCAGTGATGTCGACAGCACGTCACTGGTCATCGAGGCGTTGATTGCCGCCGGGCAATCGGCAACGTCGACAGTCGTCGTGAATGCACTGGACTACCTTCATGATGTTCAGATGACCAACACGGACGGTGGGTTTGCCTCTTCCCCCGACCAACCCTGGGCGGTTGACAGCAACACCAACTCGACAGCCTTTGCCGTGCAGGCCATTTTGGCAACGGCGGGGGATCCATTGAGCAACGCCTGGGCGATCAGCAATACCCATCCCATTGGCTTTTTGTTGGGGCAGCAGCTGCCTGACGGCGGCTTCGTGTATGTGGACCCACCGGCTAATCTCTTTGCCACGCAACAGGCTCCCCCGGCGCTGGTTGGCAAGCCATTTCCCCTGTTGAGCCGGGCCGTTGCACAGCGCAGGGCCCTGGCCTGGATGGATGGCCAACAGCAGGCAGATGGCAGCTTTGCGGGCTTCAATCCCGGGGCCACCATTGATGCGGTTTTTGCGATCGTGTCCGCCTCACAGAATCCCCTCGACTTTGTCAGCAGCCAGGGCAATACACCGCTGGACTATCTGGCGATAGAGGGGCCTGCTTACGCGGCTCAGGGCGCCAACGCTGCTGGAAAACTGACACTGGGTGTCGTTGCTGCCGGCCTTGATCCTGGCAATTTCTCAGGTATCAACCTTGTGGATGTGCTCTGGGGCTACTTTGCACCCGCTACCGGCCAGTTCGGCGCTGGCACGACGTGGGATCAGGCCTTTGCCATGCTTGGCCTGGTTGCTGCAGGAGAGACGCTTCCCGACGAGGCAGCCCAATACCTGCTGGACATCCGATCAGCCGGCGGCGGCTGGGGCTTTACCGCCAATTCTGACACGCCTGAGGTTGACAGCACGTCAGTATCCCTGCAGGCATTGGCGGCGACGGGCGTCAATCGACAGAATGAAGGTGTCGCGGATGGCCTGGCTTTCCTGTATTCCCAGCAAAATCCAGATGGAGGCTTTCCCGGCTTTGGCGGTGAGACCAGTCCAGGCTCCACCGGACTGGCTCTTCAGGCGATAGCGGCCTGCGGTGAGTCCCCGGTTGATCTGAGCTGGACCAGGATTGTCACCGACGGCACATCGAGCCGGTTGACTCTGCGCACACCGTATGACAGCCTGCTGGTCATGCAGAGTCCCGAGGGTGGCTTTCCCGGCTATACTGGCTCCAACGATCCCTTCTCTACCTATCAGGCCCTTCCTGGGCTGGCCTTCAAGGCACTGCCTCTTAGCCCTCCGGGCAGGGTATTCTTCCCGGTTGTCGGGGTAGTAATGGCCAACCGGTAGCGGTTTGAACGCCAACAGAGCTTAGGATGAAACAGAGTCGCCAGGTGCAAAAAAACTCTCGCCGTCAGCAAGCTGGCCCCCATTGGGGCGGGCCTCTGCCGGCGCGCCTGGCGACCCTGGTAGCGCTGGCATTGTTGCTTCTGGCATTGCCAGGCAGCGCAGGGGCCCAGGAGGCGTTTCCCCACCACGCTGGCCTGGTCATCGACTTCGGGGATGGCGCTGTCTATTCTGCCTGCGTCGACCTTGGGCCCGACGGTGAAGCCACCGGTGAGGAGGTGCTCCAGGCGTCCGGTTTCGATCTGCTTATCGAGTACAGCCCGATGGGTGGCGCCGTCTGCAGGATCGACCAACAGGGCTGCGACTTTCCTGGCCAGCCCTGCTGGTGCGAATGTATGAGTTCTCCCTGCGTGTATTGGGCCTACAATCACCTGGTGGATGGGCAGTGGGTCTATTCCAGCGTGGGAGCGAGTGTTTTCACCGTTCAGACCGGTGGAGTGGAAGGCTGGGCATGGGGTGAAGGCTCCATCAGCGTAGGGGCGGCACCGGCCCTCATCTCCTTCGATGACATCTGTGAAGCGCCGACGGCGACTACGACGCCATCGGCGACCCAAAGCCCAACGCCGACGGCTACCAGTACCTCTGTGCCGACCGAGACGCCGACCGCAACTGCTACGCAAAGGCCCACATCTACCTGGACCCCTGAACCAAACAATACGCCGCTGCCAACCACAACCTGGACCGCAACCCCAACATCGGCCTGGACCCCGCTGCCTGCGGACACGCCGTTGAGCCAGGCAGTGACTATCGATACAGCTACTCCCGTTCCTACTGCTACATGGACAGCTTCGCCTACGCCATTGCCAACGGAGCCGCTGCCCCCCTCGCCCACGGCGACCGCCGTTGACCAGCTGATTGCTGCGGTGCCTGCCGGTCTTGCGCCACCAGGGTCCGGCGATCAGAGACGCATAGTCAACGCCGGCAATAGGATAGAGAGAACGTTTTTGCCACTGCTTGCGTATAGCCGTCCGATCGATAATCCTGCGCCGGCAGTCATCCCTCCGGCTCCCCTATCCGCGGCCCTGTCACCTCGCGTCCCCTCCACGCAGATCGAGGGGAATGTTTCTGAGCCGGCACCGCAGGCACAGGCCTCTGGCAAGGTAGTCGTGAGGCAAGACGATCTGACCCTGGTCAAATTCAGTCGTGAGCCGGCGCGTCTGCTCAGGCTGGAACCTTCTGAAACTCAGGGCCATGCCCTGGCTCATGCCCAGTCGAGCCAGACCCGGGCCGCGGTCGATTTTTCTGCCACCCTGTTGATGGTCGCTGGATTAGCGCTCATTTCCATTGTCATTCGTTGGATTGGGAGAGGCAGGCCGCTGCGACCACATCCTACTATCCGAACATCGATCCCTGTGGGGAAGTGGCAAGGGTCACTATCCACGGGCGCCAAAACATCGCAGACAATCAGCCTGATTATCTACGGCCTGGCGGCAGCTATCGGGGTCCTGGCGCTGATCTCTCCCTTTTTAGGAACGGCGATCGAGGCCACTGGCATAACGGCTGGGCCCACCGGCAATGGCCCGCTGTTGTTGATGCTGTTGATCGGGTTGGCTTTCACCGCGCTGCTCCTGGACATCCAGAGCCAGGCCGTTACCAGTAAAACAATGGCCCTGTTGGGTGTGTTGGTGGCGATCAACGCTGTGCTTCGTTTTGTCGAGGTTGGCATACCCGGGCCTGGTGGCTTCAGCCCGGTGTTCTTCCTCATCATCATGACCGGCTATGTTTTTGGTGGTCGCTTTGGTTTTTTGATGGGATCGTTGACCATTCTGGTGTCAGCCCTGATCACTGGCGGTGTGGGCCCCTGGCTGCCGGGACAGATCTTTGCCGCGGGATGGGTAGGTCTGACGGCGCCGCTCATGCGTCCTGTGGTTCGTGTTGTCGGTGGACAACCGGGCAGTTGGCGCGAGGTGGTGGCACTGGCGGTTTTTGGCGGTCTTTGGGGTTTGCTCTTCGGTTTGATCATGAATCTATGGTTCTGGCCCTTTATGGCAGGTCCTGCCGATCAGTACTACCAGGCGGGTCTCGATCTTTCCAGCACGATTCAACGGTACCTCACTTTTTACCTGACAACCTCCCTGATATGGGATCTGCTTCGCCTGGCAGGCAACGCGCTGTTGATTCTGGTCTTTGGTGCAGCAACCCTGCGAGCGCTTCGGCGATTCCAGCTTCGCTTCGATTTCGACTATCAGCCCATTCCCGAGGATGAATTCGCTGGAATAAATCGCCCGGTCGGGGGTGCTGCTCCTGCGCCCTTGATGTCGTGGCAGGGTCGGGAGGGCACCCTGTGATCCATCCGGGGGCATGGTTGGCATGGCTGGTGGCTGCCATCGTGGCCCTGTCAGTTACCCGCAATCCCGCTTACCTGTTTTTCATTTTGGGTGCTATCGCAATCACCGTGGCTGTGCTTCGCCCCCACTCCAAGGCGCCACCCCTTCCCATGTCCCTTTGGCGGTTTGGCCTGATCATCGTAGTGTTTTCTGCCCTGTTCAATGCCTTCACCTCTCATTTTGGAGCGACAGTGCTGTTCAGCCTTCCGGAATCCTGGCCTCTCATCGGCGGAGAAATCACCCTTGAGGGGCTGGTCTTTGGTGTCCTGAACGGCCTGGTGCTGGCAGGCTTTCTCGCTGCCTTCACCGTTCTCAACCTGGCACTTCCGGTTCACTCACTGGTCCGGATGATCCCGAGGGCCTTTTACCCGGTTGCAGTGGTCATTTCTATCGCCGTGGCCTTTGTGCCCAACACCCTGGCCCAGTTCCAGGCCGTGCGTGAGGCCCAGACCATGCGGGGACACCGGGTTCGGGGTCTGCGGGACTGGTTACCCCTCTTCATGCCGGTGCTGATTGGGGGCCTGGAACGGGCTATGCAACTGTCAGAGGCCATGACAGCCCGCGGCTTTGGCGGTACGGGGTTGGATTCCAGGAGCGATCAAAACAGACGTGGTCTGCTTCCGGTCCGTCTTTCGCTTTTGACCGGTCTTTTTTGCGTGTTAGCTGGTCTTGCCCTGCGCTTGTTTGGCGTATCGATGTCCGGTACCCTGCTCCTGTTGGCTGGCAGTGCACTTCTGATTCTCGCTCTGTGGATGCAAGGGCGCGGTGTCCGGCGCACCGTGTATCGCCCTGCCAGATGGGTTCTCCATGACTGGTTCGTTCTCGTGGGTGCTGCCCTCGTCGCGGTTGTTTACCTGTTCCCCCTGCCCGGTCTCGATCGTTCTTCCCTGCATTACTCTCCCTATCCTCTCCTCAGTTGGCCCGATCTAAACTCGTGGATAGTTCTGGCGACGGCGGGATTGTTGGTGCCGGCCAGCATCCTGGCACGGGCCAGTTTTCGGCGCGATCCGCTGCGTCCCGACGGGGCCAGTGCCTGATTTTTCTGCAGTACTCAAACGCGTGTACGGGCAACCCATTCCTGGCAACTTCGATCTCGGCCAAACGATTTCCGTACCTCGCACCATGTACCTCAGCTAACCATCGGTCTGAGAATGGGTCGCCCCTACCGTTGACTTCCCCACGAATGCCAACCAGATGACGCTGGTCATGGAGGGGTATGACCGCGGGCACTATTGCCGGCGGTCTGTCTCTGTTATGATGGACTCGTAGATTGTGGAAAAGCCATACAATGCCGCGTTTGTGGCATGATCGAATTGAAGACGGAGGTGACGCAGGCTGCCTTGTCCCTAATGGAGGAGAATGACGATGACGGAAAAAAAGAGTAGCGCGAGACGCCGGCGCTGGCCATGGATTGTTGGAGCCGCCGTCCTGTTGATCGGAGTTATTGTGGCCGCCCCTGCGATCGTCGGTCCGGTGGTTAACGGAGAAGCCAGGGCAGCGACTAATAGCGAGTCGGCACAGATGGTCACCGCGTTTATCGGTGATCTTTCGGCAAGCGCGAGTGCAACAGGAAAAGTGTTGCCCCACCGCGAAGCGAACCTGAGCCTGGAAACCGCCGGCACAGTTGCCGAAGTTGCAGTCGAGGAGGGTGATGTGGTGCAGGATGGCGATGTCCTGGTACAGTTGGACACGACCGCGCTGCAGCGGGCTGTGACCTCTGCCGAGCAGAATCTCATCATCCAGGAAGCTAATCTGGCAGTGTTGTTGAACGGTGCAACGGCCACCGACCTGGCATCTGCGCAGGCATCCGTGGATAGCGCCAGCGCCAATCTGGAGAAGGTTCAGGATGGTGCCGAGGCCGAAGATATCGATGCCGCCCAGGCCAACCTGCTGGCTGTTCAGAAGGCTTACGCCGAACTGGTGGCCGGGCCCGATGACAATGTCGTGGCTCAGGCTGAAGCCAATCTCAGGAACGCCGAAGCAATCCTCAAACAGACCCAGTCCAACTATGACGAGGTCTCCTGGCGGTCAGATATCGGCAGGTTGCCCCAGGCGCTGGAACTGGAGAAGGCGACCAATAGCTACAACGCTGCCCAGGCGAGTTACAATTCGGCGATAGAAGACGCGTCGGCCGATCGCGTCCAGCAAGCCCGGGCCAACATCGCCCAGGCTGAAGCCAATCTTCAGAAGTTGTTGGACAGTCCGACGCCCTCCGAGTTGGCGGCAGCCGAGGCGCAACTCGCCAGCGCCGAGGCCCAACTCACTGGTCTGGCCGATGGTGCCACGATTGAAAAGATCGCAATCGCTGAGGCCCAGGTGACCCAGGCCAGGGTGAACCTGGAGGAGGCTCAGGAGAAACTTGGCAAGGCCACCCTGCGTGCTCCCTTCGATGGTATCGTAACAGCACTGCATGTAGCCGAGGGTGAGATGGCCAGTGGCCCCGCCGTGGGCCTGGCTGACAGCAACAGCCTTGAGGTTGTTCTGGACGTGGACGAGGTCGATATCGGCGATCTGGCTGTGGGCCAACCGGCCACCATTTCCCTGGAGACCTGGCCCGACGTGGAGATCGACGGAGAAATCGCCTCGATCGCTCCCCAGGCCACCAGCAGCACCAGTGCCATCGTATCATACAAGGTATATCTGAGCCTGGGCCAAACCGATCTACCGGTCTTGATCGGCATGACGGCCAATGCGGATCTCGTCACCGCCGCCAAAGACGATGTGCTTCTGGTGCCCAACCAGGCCATTACGCCTGACCGGGAGACTGGCACCTACTATGTCAACCGTGTAGCATTCGACGATGAAGGCGCCATGATAACTGAAGAAGTCGAGGTGACGATCGGTCTCAAGGACAGTGGCCATACAGAAATCACCAGTGGAATCCAGGAAGGTGATCGCCTCTCTCTCAATACGATTACTGCATCATCGGAGGAAACCGGTGGCAGCATGTTCATGCCGCAGAGGCCCGGTGGTGAGAATGGCGGTGGGCCTTTTGGCAGCAGGTAAACAGTGAATAGTCAACAGTGGTCAGTGATCGGACTTCAGTTTGTGACCCGACTGATCACTAAACACTGTCCGGAAGGACAAAAATGATTGAATTAAAAAACATCACGAAACTATATGAAATGGGAACGCAGACAGTTCATGCCCTCCGTGGGGTCGATCTGACCATTGATACGGGTGAGTATGTCGCCATCATGGGCCCTTCGGGCTCTGGAAAAAGCACATTGATGAACATTATCGGTGCCCTGGATCTGCCCACCAGTGGCATGTATAAGCTTGATGGCATCGACGTCAGCGATATGACCGATGACGACCAGGCCAGAATTCGCAACCAGCGCATTGGGTTCGTCTTCCAGCAGTTCAACCTGCTGCCGCGAACCTCGGCGCTCAAGCAGGTGGCATTGCCCCTGATGTACGCCGGTTTTGGCCGCAGCGAACGCAACGAGAAGGCCAGGGAGGCGCTGCAGATCGTCGGGCTGGGCGATCGCATCGATCACAGGCCAGATGAACTCTCGGGCGGGCAGCAGCAACGGGTTGCGATTGCCCGGGCTTTGGCTGTGGGACCTACCATTATCCTGGCCGATGAGCCCACTGGCGCACTGGACACCCAAACCGGCAAGGAGATCATGGGTATCTTTGAGGGTCTGAATAACCAGGGAATCACCATTGTCATGGTCACGCACGAGGCTGAGGTAGCCAACAGAACAAAACGAAAAATCTGGATTCGGGATGGACTGATCGTGCCCAACGAGCATGACATTGCCGCGAATGGCACCGCGATCCAAGCGCACAATGGGGTCCCGTCTCAGGTGCAGATCCCGCAGGCCAGTGAGGTGCTGGTATGAATATCTCAGAAAGCTTCATGACAGCGCTGGACAGCATTGTAGCCAATAAGCTGCGCTCTATCCTGACCATGCTGGGTGTGATCATCGGCGTTGCGGCAGTCATCGCCCTGTTGTCCATCGGCAATGGGGTCAACGCTTCGATCACCGACGAAATCAACTCGGTTGGAACAAACCTGATAAACATCTCACCTGACAAGGAAAACAGTGGCGGATATCCACCGCTCAGCATGTCCGATGCTGAGGCGCTGGCCAACCCGCTGAACGTGCCCGCGCTCTCCAATGTGGCCGCGATGGTACAGGGAAGCCAGGAGGTGGTCTATAATGGCGCTGCCTTCGGTACCTCAGTCATCGGGGTGACCCCCAACTACTTCGCTGTCAACAACCTGGATGACTTCCAGGCCGGCGATGGCATCGTGCAAAACGACCTGGACAACAGGGAGCGGGTAGCTGTCGTTGGCGTGGATGTGGTCACCGAGCTCTTCGGCGAGGAGTACCCCGTCGGTAGATCGGTCAAGATCAACGGTGTGGACTATGAAATCGTTGGCGTGTTGGAAAGCCAGAGCGGATCGATCGGCGGAAATCCTGATGAAAACGTTTATGTGCCGCTTACCACGGCTCAGTCCCGTCTGTATCCCGACCGCACCCGCACGGGCGAACTGGCTGTCAGCAGCATCTCGGCCCAGGCGGTCAACGAACAGCAGGCGCCTGCGGCCGTCGATCAGATCACGGAAGTGCTGCGCGGGCAACATGATATCGCAGTGGGCGATGAGGACGATTTCAGCATTTTCAGTCAGACGGACCTGTTGGACACCGTCAACGAGATTACGGGCATCATGACAGCCTTTCTGGGCGCCATCGCGGCTATCTCGCTGCTGGTGGGTGGGATTGGCATCATGAACATCATGTTGGTAAGCGTCACCGAGCGCACGCGGGAGATCGGCATTCGCAAGGCTGTCGGTGCTCTGAAGCGCGACATCATGGCCCAATTCCTGTTGGAATCGATGGTTGTAAGTCTGTTAGGCGGCTTCCTGGGCATTGTCCTGGGCATACTTCTGGCCACCGGGGCAGCCAACGTACTGAATCTCTCTACAATTATCTCACCGGATACTGTCATCCTGGCCACCGGCTTCGCCGCCGGCGTGGGCCTGGTGTTCGGTATCTACCCCGCCTGGCGGGCTGCCAGCCTCAGGCCGATCGAGGCGCTGAGGTATGAGTAGTGGACAGTGGGTAGTGGTTGGTGTATAGTGGCCAGAAATCGGAAAGCCGTGAACGGTGATCAGTATTCAGTGGATAATTCGGCGATTTCACCGTTCTGATAGCCATTATACAGTAAACTATGTTCAGGACGGGCCACGGGTTACCTATTACCGATCACTGATCACCACTCACTATCCACCAGAGCGTATGCGTATGGAACAACCTATCATTGTTGCGCGGGAAGTTCAGAAATCCTTCCGCACCGGAAACCTGGATGTCCACGCCCTGCGGGGTATCGATCTGACTGTGGACGCGGGTGAGATGGTGGCCATCATGGGGCCATCAGGCTGTGGCAAAACCACCATGCTCAACTGTCTGTCAGGGTTGGATGAGTTTGACTCTGGCGAGGTGTTGATCGAGGGTGTTGATCTGCGCCTGATGGGTGATCGCCCGCGCACCTCCTACCGCGCCGAGCGGATGGGCTTTGTCTTCCAGACATTCAATCTTCTGCCTGTAATCTCGGCTGTCGAGAACGTTGAACTGCCACTGCTGGTCAGTGGCGTCAAACCCAGAGAAGCCCGGGAGCGGGCCTACGACTCTCTGGACCAGGTGGGACTGTTCGATCGGGCCAGACATCGACCGGCAGAGCTCTCCGCCGGTCAGCGCCAGCGGGTGACGATCGCCCGTGCTCTGATCAACAATCCGGCCATCGTGTGGGCCGATGAACCCACCGGGAACCTGGACAGCGAGACGGCTGACAATATCCTCTCCTTGCTGCGAACCCTCAATGAAGAACAGGGCCAGACCCTGGTGATTGTAACCCATAACCGCGAGATTGGGGAGCTTTGCGACCGCATCGTGCAGATGCGAGATGGGCAAATCCTCGCCAACGGACCGGACGAGCAGGCCTAGGGGGCACAATGTCATTTGTCGATACCCTGGCCGCTGTTCTGCTGGCAGGGGTTGGTCTGATCCTCCTATGGCTAATGGTGGCGGCGATTCGTAATCCCGTTTTGATAAAACTGGGGCTACGCAATATCCCGCGCCGTCCGGCCCAATCAGCCTTGATCGTCGTGGGGTTGACCCTGAGCACGATCATCTTCATGAGCTCGCTCAGCCTGGGCGACACGCTGAATTACTCCGTTCAGCGCAACGCTATCGACGCCTACGGTGCGGTCGACGAGATCATCGCGCCACCGATTCTCTCCCTGCTGGCAGGGGTTGGTGGCGGCGATGCGACCATCGACGATCCAACCACTGAAGCCGAAGAAAACCTGAATAGCCTGCTGGAAGGGGGGCTGACCAGCCTGCTGACGATACTGGAAGGCGGTCTTTTCGGCATAAGTGAAGAACGTTTTCAGCAATTACGGTCTGAAGCCGCCGAAGAGCCGCTGATCGATGCCGTGGCGGGGTCGATTATCTTTCCCACCATCATCCGGGATGTTAACAGCGGTCAGGGCGAACCATTGGGCTTCATCTTTGCGGTGGATAGCGAGTACGATGAGAATTTCGGGCTTACTACGATCGATGGTGAACCGGTGCAGATCGAGAGCCTGGCGTCTGGCGTTGGCAACATCTTCGTCCAGGTTTCCAACCTGATCGATCTTGTGGAAAGCGCGGGGGCCGATCTCGGACTGGAGGGATTCAGCCTGTCAGATGCCGTGATTGCTGTTGCCGGGAGCGCGGCGGCATTGACCGCTCTTTCAGATGAGGGAATCGATCTTGCCGATCTGGATATCGACCTGGAGACCCTGCAATTTCTTGGTGTTGATACGGCGCCACTTGAGGAAGCCGGGATCGATTCCTTGAGCCTGGAAACATTGGGCCTGGACGAGCCACAGTTGGATGCGTTGGGTGTCACCACGACAACCGTGAGTCTGGAGTCCCTTGGAATCGATGTTTCTGGTGTCCAATCGACGGCATCGGACCTGCTGGCTGGCTTCAATCTGAATACTCTGGGCGGGGATATCGACAGCGCACTTGGCCAGGTCGGCCTGCAATTGCGCCAGGGTGACGTTTATCTGAATCGATTGGGCGCCGACCAACTTGATGCCCGCGTGGGCGATGTGGTGGAAGTCTATATCGGACCGATTCCCATCCGCTTTCGAGTCAGGGCCATCGTCGAGGCGGCGGGTCCCATGGGTGCCTTGCTGCCGGTGGTGATGATGCCGCTGGATGAGGCGCAGAAGCTGCTGTTCATGGATGGAAAGATCAACAATGTGTTGGTTTCCAACCTGGGGGATGAGCAGGAAGGACTGGTCCACACGGAGGCGGTCAGCGAGCGCCTGCGTGTGCTGGCGCTGGATCCGGACGCGGTAGAGAGGGTAACAGCTATCCTGCGCCGGCCCGCGGTTATGCGAGCTGTGCAAGCCAGAGCCTTTCAGCCCTTCGATGAATTCGGTGATGGTTTTCATAGGCCGCCACCTATCGTCGCCGACTTCATTCGGGATGCCGCCGGCTTCGATGAACTGGGTCAACAGATCGAAACCCTGCCGGCCGAACTGGAGACACCAGGTATCAGCGATGGATTGCGTGTATTGTTGGCCAGTAATGGGGTCCGCCAGTGGTTGACCGGACTGGATCTGAGTCCACAGGATGCCCTGGACCTCGACCAGGCACTGCGCCAGCTCAACGAGTTCGATCTGCTTGATCCGCTGAGTAAATCCACCATTGTTACAGCCGCCAACGTAGGTGGCACTGTGTTCACATCCATGTTTACGCTGTTCGGAATGTTGTCGATCCTGGCAGCCATACTGCTCATCTTCCTCATCTTTGTCATGCTGGCAGCTGAGCGCAGGAGCGAAATCGGTATGGCGCGGGCTATCGGCGTGCAGCGCAGCCATGTTGTGCAGATGTTTGTCGCCGAGGGTGTGGTCTACGACCTGGCCGCCGCGGCCCTCGGTATCCTTCTGGGATTGGCTGTCTCCTATGCCATGATCGGTTATATCGGGGGCCTCTTCAACGATGTCGTCGGTCTGCTGGGTGGCCAGAGCAGTGTCTTCACCTTTCACTTCAGAGGAGTTCCCAGTTCAATTGTTATCGCCTATACGGCAGGGGTGATTCTTACTTTTTTCGTCGTGGCTTTAGCATCCTGGCGGGTCAGTCGCATGAACATCGTGGCAGCGATGCGGGATCTGCCCGAAAGCACCAGCCGCGGTAATGGATCAACCGCAGGTAGGCTGTTGAGATTCTTGCTCGGTCCTTTTTTGCTTCTGGCAGGCATTCTGCTGATTGTGATCCCCGCTGAAGTCGAAGGGAATCGCGTCAGGCTGGCAGTAACTTTGCTTCTGGCAGGCAGCAGTTTCCTGGCTGGTTCTTTGCTGGGGCGCACGCGGTTGCGCAAAGAGAGCATCCGACGTGTTGTCTACACGATCATTGGCCTTGGCCTCGTGTTGATCTGGGGCGTGCCGTGGCTGGACTGGCTTGGAGTTTCCAGCAGCCTGTTCGACCAGGACCTCGGCTTAGCAGGGCTGACCTTTGCCCTGACAGCGCCGCTGGTGATACTGGGAGCAATCATGGTTGTGATGTTCAATGCCGATGCCTGGACGGGAGCGATCAATGGTCTGCTGGGAGGCATCGGCGCGCTTTCTCCCGTGTTGAAGACGGCTATTGCCTATCCTCTGAGCTCGCGCTTTCGTACGGGCATGACCATGCTGTTATTCGCCATGGTCATCAGTACGGTGACAATCATGTCGGTGGTGATCGAGGCCACCGAAACGCTGGTTGAATCTGACGGCGCGCGCAGCGCAGGATTTGAGATTGAAGCCGGTTTTTCCCTGCTTAGCTTCTTCGATCCGATGGAAGACCTGGAGTCTGAGATCAAAACCAGTACAGAATTCTCTGGGGAAACCATCGATGCCGTTGGCAGTGTTACCGATCTGTTTATTGAGGCGCGGCAGGCTGAGGAAAGCACAGAGTTGGCTGATTTCTGGGGTAACACTCAATTTAGCGGCTTGAACGAAGGTTATCTGAATCAAGCAGAGCAGTATTACATCTTCAGGGCACGGGCTGCCGGTTTCGAAAGTGACGCCGACGTCTGGCAGGCCCTGCGCGAGAGGGATGACGTCGTTGTTGTCACCAGCGACCTGGTCTCCGATCGCTTTTCTTCCTTTGAGCGAGTCGGCCCACACGGCCGGGGTCCCGGTTTTGAAGGTGGGTTTGGCGGCTTTTTCCGTCTCGACGCTATCGATCCGGATGGTGACACGTTGCCTGAGATCCACCTGGCGCTGCGCCAACGGGAGGGACAAGGGACCATGCAATCGGTCCAGGTTATCGGAGTGCTGGAAGATGAGAAGACACTGGCCAGTGGCTGGATCCAGGGCAACGTCCGTGTCCTGGAAGCCGTGACCGGGGAGGCGGTTGCACCCGATAGATATTACCTGAAAGTAAGTGACGGCGCCGACGCCCGGCGGGTAGCCGCCGATCTGGAGCGGGCGTTTTTAGGCAACGCCCTGGAGGCGAGCCTCCTGACAGACAGCGATTTCGCCATCCAGGCCGCAACGCGAGGCATGTTGCAGCTATTCCAGGGTTTTCTGGCCCTTGGCCTTCTGGTGGGAATCGCTGCACTGGGTGTGATCAGCACGCGAAGCGTGGTGGAACGCCGCCAGCAGGTGGGCATGCTGCGCGCAATTGGTTATCAATCGAATATGGTGGCCCTCTCTTTTCTGCTGGAATCGAGTTTCATTGCCCTTACCGGGATCTTGATCGGGGTAGCGGCCGGCGTGATTCTGGGTGGTGACATCGTATCGGTCTTTTATGGGACCATTGCGCCCGATCAGAGCTTTGCCATTCCCTGGTCACAGATAGGTTTCATTGTGCTGCTGGCATATCTGTTTTCCTTGTTAACGACCTTGCTGCCGGCCTA
Organism: Chloroflexota bacterium; assembly: GCA_034717495.1. Lineage (NCBI taxonomy): Bacteria > Bacillati > Chloroflexota > Chloroflexota bacterium. The sequence continues at coordinate 95,976 of JAYELL010000057.1, forward strand.
CCAGGCATCGCGCATCTACCCCGCGGAAGCATTGCGCTACGAATAGCGCTGGAATCGAACCCGTAAATGGGTCCCATTTCATTAGCCTTGATGTTGATCATTGGTTTAGTCACAGGCGCGTATCCTTCTCTAAAACACTACCTTCATAATTGCTGAACAGAATTGTTTTATTCTCATTTTAGCCTTTTCGGTCAGGCTGGCCGATCGAACTTGCCTGGAACCCATCTGCTCGCGTGACAAGGGTGTCCATGGTCATGCACGGCCATGACCGCAGGCACTATCGTTTCATTCGTTTTTTCGGTAGACTGAATGGCATGACGCGACAAGGGTGTGCCCCCGTTTTTGGCAGGTTTTCCCTTGAGCGAGCAACCGGACCCGGAAATACCCAGGTGTTTCCAGGTCCTGGCGTTGAATGGAGGTTACCAATGATACAAAAAGCTTTCGTGACAGCAGTTCTTTTGACAATGATGTCGTTTCTGGCTGCCTGTGGAGGGGTTGGCCAATCATTGCCGGGCGCGCGGGTCGAAGCCCAAACAGTTGAGTCTCCAGTGGAAGTTGATGCGGACACCACCGGTCGTGTCGCTGTTGAACCCAGCGCGTCTTCTGAAGCGATTGAGGTGGTCTTCCAGCCAGCACACCAATCGCAAGCGACTGCTGCCTTGACCACAGAAACCAAATCTGAAACCGCCGCTGTCGAGATTGAAAAGGAAGAGTACGAGATTGTCGACATTATGCTCAGGGGCACTGCCCTGTCGCAAACGTCAGTTCACGATCTTCCCGATGACGCCTCAGCCGTGGTGGGCCAGTTGGAAGCCAACGACGACGTGATCGTGACCCGGGCTCAGGGGGATTGGTATGAGATCATCTATTTCGGCGATGGCAGTCGCCATGCATGGGTGCCGCAGTTGATGGTAAGCCTGGACAGCCATTCAACAGAGCCGGTTGATCAGATTGCTGAGACATCCGGCCAGGACTCCCAGGAACCCCAACTCATCGAGCAGCAACCTGCAGGTACACAGGGAACCGTGCTGGTATCGACATTGAATGCTCGAAGCGGCCCCGGTACAGAGAGTGCCGTTCTGGGCCGGTTGAACCAAAACGAAACAGTGACCGTTGTGGATCGCCAGGACGACTGGCTGCAGATCGTGTTTGAGCAGGCACCCGGGGACCTGGCCTGGGTCAGCAGTGATTACGTCTGGCTCGAGGGTGAGGAACCACCGATTCTGTCCCAGTCAGCAGTGGTCGTTAGCCCCGACAGTGGATTGCATGGGACGCTGGTTTTTCAAACCAGCAGTGGCGGCGCGATCTACACCTATGACCTCGACAGCGGCGCACTGAATCTCCTGACGCATGGCCTGGATCCCGCGCTCTCCCCCGATGGCCGGCAAGTAGCATTTACCCGCTGGGAAGAGCCGCGCGGCCTCTATGTTATCGATGTCGATGGCAGCAACGAACGCTTATTGCTCGGTGGCAACCTGATGAAGAGCCCGACCTGGAGCCCTGATGGCCAGCAACTGGTCTACAACCAACAGCAGGGTGGTCGCGAATCTCAAACGTTTTTGACTCCCCGTGGCGAGTTCACGATTCCAGCCGATCCATTCTGGCGCCTGCAGGTCATCGGCGTGGATGGCCAGGGATTAGAGGGGGTTGAGGACAAGGAACACAGCTTCAATCCGGCCTGGTCAGATCGTGGCATCCTCTTTGCCGATACTATGAGCATCTACGTGACCGCTCCCGATGGGTCGCCCGGGCTGATATACGAAGGCGCGAATTTCGTTCGAAATCCCATCTGGTCGCCCGATGGGCAGACTATTATTGCCACCATGCAGTTCCACGATCATTGGGAGGTTGTCCGCTTCAACGCCGATGGTTCCGGGTTGACACGGTTGACACAGAATATCGAGGGCGTCAACAGTGTATCGCCAACCTGGTCACCTGACAGCAAGCAGATTCTCTATCTCAGCGACGCAAACGATGACTGGCAGTTGTGGACCGTGGACGTCGATGGCGGTAACCAGACTCCGTTGCTGTCAGACGCATTGGCCGAGATCGACTTCCAGTATGGCTTCATGGCGGAGCATGTAGCAGATTGGCGGTAGACCCTTCATTCTTTCTTAACATATTCCTGCTATAATTCTGAACGAGAACGAACCGATAGGTTCACTTCGTGAGATTTGTAAAAAAAAGAAAACATGGCCTCCGGGAGTTTAGCACAGCAAAAATCACCCTTCCGGAGAGTAGCGAAGACAGGAGAAACAACCCGCATGTCGCGCAAACTGATCATCGTTTTGCTGACTATTGGCATCATCGCTGTTGCGATCGGTGGTTATTATTACTACAACGAAGTCTACGTGGTTGCCCAGGAGCCGGAGGAGCCGCCGATTCAGACCGCGACGGTCCGGCAGGGTGAACTGGTTGTCTCTGCCACGGGTGCCGGCACGGTGATTCCCGTCACCGAAACCAATCTCGGTTTCCGCTCTGGTGGCATTCTCTCGGAACTGCTCGTTCAGGTGGGAGACCAGGTGAAGGCAGGCGATATCCTGGCCCGGGTCGACGACACCGAGTCGCAACTGCAAGTGGAACAGGCCGGGATCAACCTGCGTACTGCCGAGTTGCAACTGGAAAAACTGCTGGAAGACCCCGGAACCGCTGATCTGGCTTCCGCCCAGTCCAGCCTGGTATCTGCGTTGGCTGATCAGGAGTCCCTCCTGACGCCCGCGACCAATGAAGAACTGGCGGCGGCCCAACAGAATCTGCTTAGCGCCCAACAAACCCTGAATGATCTGTTGTCCGGTCCGGCCGATGATGATATGGCCGGCGCCCGGGCTGAGCTGGCTCTGGCTGAAATCGCCGTTCAGCAGGCGCAGTCTGATTACGATAAGGTTGCCTGGCGTTCGGATATTGGGCAGTTGCAGCAATCCGTTGCCTTGCAGGAGGCCACCATCGCTTTTGACAAGGCCAAATCCAACTATGACGCCCAGGCGGCCGGGGCCAGCGCTGACCAGATTTCGTCTTCGCGGGCGCAGGTGTCCCAGGCTCAAGCTACCCTGGATGCTCTGCAGGAAGGGCCTACCGGGCAACAGCTGGCCGCCGCGCAGGCCAAGGTTGATCTGGCCCAGGCCCAGCTCGACTCGCTGATGGAGGGTACCGGCGTTCTCGACATCGAGCTGGCTCAACTGAGCGTGGATCAAGCGCAGAAGAATCTGGATTCTGCTGACAACACATTGGCCGATACAGAGCTTATCGCACCCTTTGAAGGCGTTGTCACCAGCCTGGACTCGCAAGTTGGCGAAAATGTCGGAAGCAGTGCCTTCATTCACCTGGCCGATCTTGGGCAGCCTCTGCTGGAGATATTCCTGGACGAGACAGACCTGGACAAGGTGGCAACCGGCTTCGAGGTCGACGTGGTGTTTGACGCTTTCCCGGATGACACGTTTGTCGGCACCGTGGTTCAGGTGGATCCATCGCTGGCAACGGAGAGTGGCACCACCGTGGTGCGGGCGCTGGTACGCCTCGATGAAGCCTCCTTTGCCAAACCCCTGGTTCTGCCCATTGGCCTGAATGCAACCGTGGAGGTCATCGGTGGCCGAGCCAATAATGCCATGTTGGTGCCCGTCGAAGCGCTGCGGGAGATTACCCCTGGTCAGTTTGCGGTTTTCGTCATGGAAAATGGTGAGCCGAAACTGCAGATGGTAGAGGTGGGACTGATGGATTTCACCTTCGCTGAGATCGTTTCCGGTCTCGAGCGGGGCGATGTGGTCTCCACCGGGATCATACGGACGCAGTAGCTGCCAAAAAAGATAACACTATGACACAGTCTTTTCCCATTATCGAAGCAAAAAACCTGCACAAAATCTACACCATGGGCGACATCGAGGTAAGAGCCCTGAACGGGGTCGATCTACACATTGATCCGGGCGAATTTGTGGCCGTCATGGGACCATCGGGATCGGGCAAGAGTACCCTGATGAACATTCTGGGTTGTCTGGATCGCCCCACCGAAGGGGACTATGTGCTCGACGGTGTAGACGTCAGCCATCTCGACAAGGTGCAGCTTGCTCACATTCGCGGCAGCAAAATTGGTTTCATTTTTCAATCGTTTAACCTGCTGTCCCGCACCAGCGCACTGCGCAATGTGATGTTGCCTCTTGTCTACCGCCGCAACGGCAAGCTTTCACCTGCAGAACGGGAAGAGAAAGCTGTTGCCGCATTGGAAGCAGTCGGTTTGGCGGATCGTATGCACCATGATCCCAATGAGCTTTCGGGCGGCCAACGACAACGTGTTGCCATTGCTCGTGCCCTGGTGAATGATCCTGCATTGCTCATGGCCGATGAACCCACAGGAAACCTGGATACCAGGACGGGTGAAGAGATAATGACCATTTTACACCAATTGCATGGTCTGGGTCGCACCATTGTGATGGTCACCCACGAACAGTACGTTGCCGAGCAGACGGAGCGCTCCATCGTCCTGGTGGATGGACAGGTTTCTCCCGATGGCCGGATGCCGGGAGATGCGCGATGAGCACGCACGATACAACGCAACCGTTGCCAGTGCCCGTTTCTGGCGATCAGGCGGCAGTGGTAGAGTCGGCCGGGGGGCTGATCAGTCCTGCCGAGATCCTGCGAATTGCCTGGGAAGGAATTGCCCGCAACAAGGTGCGCTCGCTGTTGACCATGTTGGGCGTGATCATCGGTGTGGCTGCGGTCATCATCATGATCTCTATCAGTGCCGGCACCGAGGCCACCATTGCCGAACAGATCCAGGGGCTGGGCGCCAACCTGGCGTTCATTCAGGCATCCTTTGGGCGAGGCAGACCGGGGAGCGGCGATTCAGGGCCGATGCTGGTCTACGATGACACCGCGGTCGTGGAGAGTGTGCCTGGTGTGGTGGGCACTGTAGTCGACCAGACCACCGGCAAGACAGTCAAGGCCGATGGAACGAGCTTGACCGATGTGCCGGTGATGGGCACCACACCCGATTTTCCATCGGTGCGCGATGTGGATATCGCCCGGGGACGGTTTTTCAACGAGGTAGAATTAGAACGCAAGGCAAAAGTGGCCATCTTGGGCGCTTCGCTGGCAGAGGAACTGTTTGGCGATGGCGACCCTATTGGACAGCAAGTTACCATCGACACGACCCGGCTTACGGTGATCGGTGTCGCCGATGAAAAGGGCATCGTGGGCAACACCGATTTCGATTCCCAGCTTTACGCCCCGATCACGGTTGTGTTTGATAAGTTCATGCCCAGCCAGTTTGCTCGTTTCATAGGCGATCGGGTCCGCATCATCTATGCCCAGATCGATGAGGACGCTGACATGGAGCAGGTCATTACCCAGATCCAGCTCAAGCTGGCCACCAGCAAGGGCATCTCGGTCGAGGAACTACCGGTCACGATTCAGACTCAGCAGGATATCATCGACACCCAGAGTGCGACAACGGAAGCCTTTCGTAACCTGCTGGCCTGGGTTGCCGCGGTCTCTCTCATTGTCGGCGGCATCGGCATCATGAACATCATGCTGGTCAGCGTGACGGAACGTACCCGCGAGATCGGCATCCGCCAATCGGTGGGTGCCACGCCCAACGACATTCGCTGGCAGTTTTTGACCGAAGCCCTGATGCTCAGCCTGGTGGGTGGCGTGATCGGCGTGATCGTCGGTGTGGGTGGTTCGTGGTTATTCGGCGCTACCGGAGACATGCGCACGGTGATCGTGCCGGCGTCGATTCTGCTGGCCTTTGGCTCGGCGGCCGCTGTGGGTGTTTTCTTCGGATTCTACCCGGCCAACAAGGCAGCGCAGTTGGATCCGATCGAAGCGCTGAGACATGAATAATGATCAATCGTCAACGGTTGACCATTGACTATCGACAATCAACAATTGAGAATTTAATTGGAGTACAAAATATGATGAAACGAACTACGATATTATCCCTTATGCTGGTAGCCATGCTGGCGCTGGCTGCCTGCGGTGCAGGTGGCCCGGAGGAAAGTTCAGGCGAGACGACGTCGGCGGCTGCACCGGCACCTGCTGCCAATGTTGAGAGCGACAAGGTCCGCTTAAACGAAGATCACGCCGACGCCTTGCCCGTTTCTCTCCAGTTGGCCCTGGGCTCGGTGGAACTGGGAGATGGCGATCTGGCAATCGATGAATCTGTAGCCGGCGAGATACTGCCCCTCTGGCAGGCCTATCAGGGCTTGAGCACCAGCGATTCTGCGGCCAAGGCCGAACTTTCAGCGGTTCTCAACCAGATTCAGGACACAATGGGACCTGAGCAGATCGAGGCAATCGTCGCCATGGCGCTGACGTCGGAGGATGTAACGGCCTTTACGGAGGAACGCGGCGGCGCATTCGGGCGCGGCGGTTTTGGCGGTGGCGAAGGTGCAGAAGGCGGCTTGCCAGGCGGTGGGCCTGGCGGCGGTGGTTTGCCGGGTGGCAGACCGGGCGGCGGTGATTTCTTTGGACAGAGTCCTGAAGCTCGTCAGACAGCCATTGCCGAACGGTTTGGCAGCGGTGTGGACCCCATGGTGGCCTTCGGTGAGCGCATGCTGATCAACACGTTGATTCGGGAACTGCAGGTCAAGACTGGTGAGCTCGACGAGGCTGATCTTCAGGTTGCGCCCGATCGTTTCGGCCCGGCCCGCTTTATGGATATCATCAGTGAGGCCAGTGGCATCGCCCTGGAGGCCTTGCAAGAGCAAACAACTGAGGGTGCGACGCTGGCGGAGATCATCTCTGCTAACGGTGGCGACATGGCAGCGGCCGAAGCGGCCCTGACAGAATTCTTTGGCCAGTCTGGCAACATGGAGCCAGAGGTCATCGAGCAGCGAGTATCCGATCTTCTGTACGGAACGGAGGGAACTGGTTCCCCGTAGGATCGACGACGGTCACCATTCCCAAGAATCAAACAAGTCCGCCCGCGAGGGTGGACTTGTTTTCTTGAACATTCGTTTCTATTGAACGAGCCGATTTTCCAACTACGCCCGTTCGATGTCCAGGGAATACCTGCCGAACCGGTAGGCGCCGCTCTTGGCCAGGACCTGCTCCACCAGTTTCTCTGGCACGTCGACCAGCGTATGGTGGTCCTGTATGCTGATCTTGCCCAGGGTGTGGCCGGGGATATCTGCGAAATGGGCCAGTGTGCCAACCACATGGTTGACCCGCAGGCCATCCGAGCGGCCCTTGCTGAGTGTCAACCGTACCATGCCCTGTTCATGAGACCCTTTGCGATGGGATCCATTGTTGGTCGACCCATTGCGTCGGCCTCGGTCCTTTGACCTGCCTGCACGGTTGTCAGCACGCCATGACTGCTTTGGTTGTTTTTTCCGGGCCTGGCCGATAGGGGCGATAGGACGTTGCTTTTCCTCGCCGCGAGCCATTTTCAACGCGACGGCGGCGATGTCGATAGGATCAACTCCCTGGGCTGCCAGTTCGGTCACGATTTCACGCTCCCGGCGGCAGCGGTCTCGCCGAAGCCAGACCTGAATGCTCTCTATCAAAGCCTTTTCCCGGTGTTTCTGAATCTCCTCGATCGTCGGTAACTCGGCGCGGGCGATTTTCTGCCGGGTGTATCTTTCGGTTCTTCCCATGCGCCACAGTTCGCTCGGGGTGACCAGTGAAAGGGCAACACCCGATTTTCCAGCCCGGCCTGTGCGCCCGATCCGATGGACATAGATCTCGGGATCTGGCGGGAAATCAAAGTTGAACACGTGGGAAATGTCGTCGATGTCCAGCCCGCGGGCGGCCACATCGGTTGCGACCAATACCTTGATCTGCTTGCGGCGGAAGCGGTTCAGGACTCGTTCCCGGGCATCCTGGCTCATGTCGCCGTTCAGTGCTTCGGCCGGGAAACCCCGAATCGTAAGCTCGTTGGCCAGCGTGCCGGTACGGGCCCGCGTGCGGCAGAAAATCAAGGCGCTTTCGACCGGTTCGATCTCGAAAACTCGAGTCAGTGCAGCCGTCTTGTCTCGTTCGTTGACCAGGTAATGGCGCTGATCGACGGTGTCCACCGTGCGTTGCTGGCGCTCAATGCTGATGACCTGTGGGTCGGTCATGTAGCGATTTGCCAGGTGACGAATCGCCGCCGGCATGGTCGCCGAGAAGAGGGCTGTTTGCCGGATTGGCGGTGTCGCGCTGAGGATTTCCTCGATGTCCTCGATGAAACCCATGCTGAGCATCTCGTCGGCCTCGTCCAGGACGACCGTCTTGACCTGGCTCAAGTCAAGTACACCCTTGTTGATCAGGTCCAGCAGGCGCCCGGGGGTGCCTACGACAATGTCCACTCCCTTTCTAAGACGACTGATTTGCCTGCCATAGGGCTGGCCGCCGTAAACCGGCAGCACGCCTACACCTTGCTGGCGTCCATAGCCATGCATCGCTTTGGCCACTTGCATGGCCAATTCGCGTGTTGGCGCCAACACGAGGCACTGCACGCTGTTTCCGTTTGGCGAAAGATTGTTGAGAATGGGTAATGCAAAAGCGGCGGTTTTGCCGGTACCCGTTTGGGCCTGGCCGATGATATCCTGGCCGGCCAGCATGACGGGAATCACGGCCGCCTGGATGGGAGTCGGGGAAGTGTAGCCCAACTCAGATACTGTCTGCACCAGCTGTGGATGCAGGTTCAACGCGTGAAATTCGTTTGTCACAATCTACTCCTACTTGTGTTTTTTTGTCAATCCCCTGAGTCGGATAACCCTCGCGGGTTGTCTCCCTGTTGTCTGTCAACAGCCGACCCATCCCACAAGCAAGAGCCTTCTGTCTGCAACAAAAACGCCCGACCAAACTGAGGCGGGCAACCATCCGGAGCATTGAAATCTAGATATCGTTACCGTTGTTGACCCCGAAGGATCATTCCAGGGCGGGATAGTATCACGCTTTCGCGAAATGGGCGAATCTGGGACTCGATCGAACTCGGGGATGGCGTGGCAGGGTATCAGAGTATCGGAGTGCCAGAGTCTCAGAGGAACGCACCTGTGCCTTGTCACCGTGAGCCAGCCGAGCCGTTTGCGAGATCGCCGTGGCAGTCTCTCACTGTGGGCGTAACGACGGTGTTTGCCGCCCAGATCTTGTACGAGATTGCTTCGGCCATTCGACCTTTCCGGAACCGGACACCGCAACGGCATTGCATTCAAGAGATCGTGGTAGCTCGTTCCCTCTGGAGCTTCAATGAGTTCCGTCCCTTGGACAGGCCAAAGTGGCAACCGTTTCCAGAGGCACCCCGGTCTGCGTATAATGGTGTTGAACTTTGGACATTTTCCGGCTCACCGGTAGGCGAAAGTTGCTGCGACCCATTAGAGTACAGGGAGATAGGCAATGCGAATAACCAGGGTGACGCCCATGGTGCTGGGCACCAACTGGCGCAATCTTACCTTTGTCAAGGTGGAAACCGATGAAGGCATCGCCGGCTATGCGGATGCCCGCGTGATCAACAAGGATCGCACCATGCAGGGCTACCTGGCGGAAGCAGTTCCCCGTTACGTTATCGGCCACGATCCCTTTGATATCGAGTTGCTGGTGCAACGCATGTATCGGGAGGACTACGGCCGCGCCGGCGAGGTCACCATGACCGGCATCGCCCTGATCGAACTGGCCTGTTGGGACATCATGGGCAAGGCGCTGGGCCAGCCGGTCTACCGGCTGCTGGGGGGCGCAGTACGGGACAGGATCAAGGCCTACGCCAATGGCTGGTATCGGGTGGAGCGCACGCCCCAGGCCTTTCATGATGCGGCCAAACGGGCAGTTGCCAGGGGATATAGAGCGCTGAAGTTCGATCCATTTGGCGCCAATTTCTTTGAGTTCGCCCGCAGCGAAAAACTCGAATCGGTAGCGCTGGTGGAGGCGGTCCGCGATGCCGTCGGCCCAGACGTGGAACTGCTGATCGAGATGCATGGGCGTTTCACCCCCAGCGGGGCAGTCGATATCGCAGGGGAACTCAAACCGTTTGACCCCGGTTGGTACGAGGAACCGATCCCGCCGGAGAACCTCAAGGCGCTCAAAAAGTTCTCCGATGCCGTGGCTCCCCTGGGCGTTCCGGTGGCAACGGGCGAGCGGATTCACACCCTGCATGAGTATCGTGAGCTCTTTGAGCTGCAGGCGGCTGATATCATCCAGGCCGACATGACTCACTTCGGTGGCTTGCTCAACCTTCGCAAGGTCGCGGCCTGGGCCGACATCTACTATGTGCTGGTGGCGCCTCACAACGTGGCCGGGCCTGTAGCCACGGCTGCTGCCCTGCACTTCGCAGCCTGCACCACCAATTTCATGATCCAGGAGAACTTCAACGATTTCGACGCGCCCTGTGTGAACCAGTCGGCGTCGGGAGTGCCGCCGGTGGTCGACGGCTATTTCTCCCTGCCCGACGGACCAGGCTTTGGTGTGACAGTGCACGAAGATGTGATAGCCGCACACCCGGCGCAAAACCTGCATTTCAGTCTCTACGAAGAGGATTGGCACCATCGGGATGTGATGAGCGAGGAGTTGCCATGATTTTGCTGCGGCAGGTGCCCACATGCGTTTCCTGTTTTTGATACTTGCTCCTGCGGTGGTGCTGCTCTTTGTCGCATCAGTACTTGTGGGGCTGCCACTGCCCGCACCATTTCCCGACGCGGGCAGCCAGGATCGAAACCTCCTGGCTGCCGTGGCCGTCGGGGTACTTGGTATCGCCTATCTCGTTTGGCTGACGGTGTATGCTGTGGTTTCCTTTCGCCAGGCAGGCCAGGCACTGGATCCCGCGTTGACTTCCCGGGGGTTGACGGCCCAGTCTCACCTGGGATTCGGCCGGAAGTATCACGGGCGGATCCGCGATCGCCAGGTTGCCATGAGCTATTTTCCGGCCAGGGGATTGCGGCGGGCGCTTCTGGATATGGCTGCGACAGCATCCATCCAGGGGAGAGCTGCAATTGGTGAGCGAAGGCCGCTGCTGGACTGCGCTAACTGTCCGCCAGTGCCGATCGAAGGGGGAGATATGGGCGAGCTACAGGTTTTCTCCGAGGACCCTGCGTGGATACAGCGGTTTCTGGCGGAGCAGGAGCATCGACAGGAGATTCTGCGATTGTTAGGCGATCAACAGGGTGCGGGATTTAGAGAGTTGTACCTGCAGCCTGGCAGGATCTGGCTGCGCGGCCATCCCACACCTCAGGTCACTGCAAGCCAGGTGACTCAGTGGCTGGACGATCTGCTGGCGCTGGCGGAGTTGTTGGAGCGACAGAGCGGCAGAAACTGAATGCTGCCAGTCACATCTGCAAGTGACCCCAGGCACTGTCGCCCGGGGTTTCTTTCTGTTAGGCTCAAGGCATCTCATTTGAATTCACCTTAACCTTCGGGTATGATATGGAGCAATGCAAGAGAGATCGTGTTCGATACACTTACACACAGGTTGAGCCTGATGAGCGATTCTCCAACGGATAGGATGGCTCGCCAAAATGACGATGACCTGGCGCCCGGCGTTCTGCAGGTGCTTCAATTGACGGTCACGTTGAGATTCCTGGTCTTTGTGTTGGGAGGGCTTATGTTTGGCCCTCGCTTGCTTTTTGACCACATTGGCGTTCTGGCACCCTTGGCACTGTTTGATTCCCTGGTTCTTTTGGTCCTGGTTTTCTGGCCCGTACCCCGGCGCTGGCTCGGGAAATGGTTCCTGCCTATCGTGCTGGCCTGGTTTTTATTGGCTCCCTTGATTCAGCAGATGGCATTTCATCTGTGGTTGGACCCGTCGGTGGTGGGACGGTTCAGCTTCCGCGGTATCCTGAGTCCGACGTTCATGTTGTTGTGGCTCACGATTCCGGTTGTGCTGATTGCCCGACAATATGGGAGACGGGGTTTCTGGATCGCCATGGCTTGCCTGCTTGCCGTCGATTTGGTGATATTGTGGCTGGGCTTTCATGATCCGGAGGCGCGCTTTGATCTGCTCTTCGCCGGTAGCACACAGCTGATTTCTGTCTTCATTCTGGGCCTGGTTGTCACATGGCTGGTCGAGGCGCAGCAGGCCGAACAGCGTGCTCTGGAGGAAGCCAACAGGAAATTGGCCCAACGGGCAGCAACCATTGAGCAGTTGGCCGAGAGCCGGGAACGAAACCGGTTGGCTCGAGATCTGCATGATACACTGGCTCACGCCATGTCCGGTCTCGGCGTGCAATTGCAGGCCCTCGAAACACTGATGGTGCACGATCCTGACGCCGCGTTGGTCCAACTGCACCAGGTCCAGGCTATCGCCAAAAGCGGCATGCAGGAATCTCGCAGGGCCATCGATTCCCTTCGAGCCACACCCCTTGAGGACCTGGGCCTGTCCGAGGCGCTGCGCCAGCTATGCCGGCGCCAGGCGGAGCGCACCGGCATCAGCATAACCTGCAAGATAGCGGAGGCCGAGGCCCTCGACCCGCTTACTGAGCAGACCTTCTATCGGGTGGCAGAGGCCGCGCTGGCTAATATCGACCAGCATTCGGCGGCCAGCAATGCCACTGTCGATCTCGGTATCATCGACGACGGTAGCCGGCTGCGACTGGTGATCCAGGACGATGGTGTCGGTTTTGACGTGAACAAGGTGGCCCAGGATCGTTATGGCCTTTCCGGGATGGCAGAGCGGGCCGCTCTGGTCGGCGTAAATCTGGCGATCGACAGTGCCCCGCAACAGGGTACTACAGTCTCGTTGGAGACCGACCTGGCAGGAGGCGATCCTCGATGACAAACGATTCATCCTCGACTATCCGCGTTCTCATCACGGACGACCAGGACATCGTGCGCCAGGGGTTGAGTGTCATCTTGCGCCATGCCGACGGCATCAAGGTCGCCGGACAGGCAGCTGACGGGCAGGAAACATTGGATATGGTGCCGGCGCTGGAACCGGATGTCGTATTGATGGACCTGAAGATGCCTCGCCTGAATGGTATTCATGCCACCCGTGAGATCACCCGCAGCTATCCCGGCGTCAGAGTCGTTGTGCTTACGACTTACGACGGGGATGAGTGGGTTTTTGATGCCATCAGGGCGGGCGCCAGTGGCTATCTGTTGAAGGATAGCGACGGCGATGAAATCGTGGCGGCTATTCGAGGGGTGGTTGAGGGGGAAGTGCGCATTGATCCAGCGGTGGCGGGCAAGGTGCTGGAGGAGTTCAGCCGCCTTTCGGACCAGAGTCCGGCAGCGCGCGCAACGGCGCGCCGGGAGGATCCGCTGCTGGAGGAACTTACCGAACGCGAACAGGCAATCCTTCAGCTGCTGGCTCAGGGCAAAAGCAACAGGGAAATCGCCGAGGAACTCTATCTGGCCGAGGGCACGGTCAAGAACTATGTGAGTACCATCATCAGCAAACTACAGGCCAACGACCGTACCCAGGCAGCTATTTTGGCCCTCAAACGAGGGCTGGCTACTCTGGAAGACGAATGACACTTGCTGCTGATCTAATGGGTAGCGGCGGGCGAACCTGCTGACAACTGCTCCACACCGGGCAGCAGCTCCATGGGCCGTATCTCGGAGCAGACGTTCACCTGAGTGGCGTTTTCGCTCTTCATTATGCCTTCGACCTTCTCAGGTTTGTCGGTCGTCACTATCAGTTCGGGATTCCCCGCTACTATGCCTTCGCGCAGATTTTGGATATCCTCTTCGGCGTCAGAACGCCCTTTGACTGCACCCATAAACAGGCCGTTGCCGCCGCCGATCAGGAGAAAAACCAACAATGTTCCCATGGCAAAGGCAGGCGAGGCATCCGTGGCCGCCATGGTGCCCAGGCCCGCCATCAGACCAAAGACGCCAAACACGAACGTGGACAGCATGGTGAAGGAAACCATCGTCGATCGTGTTTTGTCTCTGGGGGTGCATTCCACCAGATCCTCTCTGGGCGTGGTACGGTCCTGAAGGCTGAAATCTTCCTCGGGCAGGCCAGTTGCTCTCAGTCTGACTATTCCATTCTCTGCGCTGGCTCGGTCTGGAAACAGTCCAATTACCCACTTCATAAGAACTCTCCTCAAAATGCCTTGGAGAAGACAACTCCGACATCTGACAGGTTAACCATCTTTTCGCGTACGCGTACAAGTATAACGAGAATTGGGCTGACAGTGAAATCTTCCCAGGGCCTTCTTCCATGGGCGGCCCGAACAAACTACGAAACATCGACCTTGTCGGTGTCATGCTGACGCAAAGCGTGCCGAAGTACTTCCACAGTTGTTTCCTGTGCTGATTGTAGCACAACTTTTGCATTTGCGGGTAGCCATGCTATCATATCTGCCAACCCATCATCGTCCTTGATGATCGTATTCTGTTTTGGGGATCCACCCGCTCCCGGAGGAAGGTCACCATGGGTCGCATGCACTATTCAAAAGCTGTCAGCGTGGCAATTCTTATCCTGGTTTTTCTCTTGATCCTGTCCGCCTGCGGATCGCCCCCGGATCCAACACCCGAACCCACCGAGCCCAGCGGCGCCTCGCCGGTTGATGACCAGATATCGATCGTGCCCCTTTGGGAATTGCTCGGGTTCGACAATGAAGGTCAATACACCGAGGTATTGGCGGGCACCACGGTAACAGCCGTCTTTGGCAAGGATGGATCGCTGACCGGTACCACGGGCTGCAATACCTATACGGCCACCTACGTGGCTGATGAGGAACATTTGGTCATCGGAGACGCAGCGGCGACCGAAATGGGCTGTCTTGAACCGCAAGGAATCATGGTTCAGGAGAGCCGCTATCTGGCACTGCTTCCCTTGGTGGTATTCTTCGAGATTCAGGATGAGCAGCTTGTCCTCAGCAACGCCGACCGGGCCAGGATCCTGGTGTACCGGGCTTCCGAACCGCAGTCTCAGGAGCTCGAAGGCCAGCCGCAATTGCTGACCGTGGATTCCCTGGCCAACATGACCTATATGTCCAGCTGGACTGTTACAGGTGAAGCACCTCTGGAGAATGGGGTGTATCGAGGTGAAGGGGTCGAGGGAACCGGTGGTGAGGTCGTTGTGACACTCACCGAGGATATCGCCTATTTCGGGCTTGCTGATGGGGAAGAGGCCGCGTCGCCTATTCTCAAAACATCCACCTCGTCCGGGCACGATATCTATGATCTGGCGCTGGTGACGACCCAGGACGGCGAGGCAGCCAATATTTCAACCACCACGCTGGGTGAAGATGTGGTGATCAATGGCATCATGATGGACAAGGGTGCCATTGCCGTGGACATGATCCAGCATGGTCCCGAGGATGACCCCTGTTGTCCCACCGAGCGGGTGATCCGAACCTACGTGGTGCGGCGAGGGGAGTTGGTTGAAGGATCCACGACCGTCATTGGCACGGTGGAGTCCCAGTGATTAAACCCGAGGTGCAAGGTACCTGGAAGTGCCTCGCACCTGACACCTGACTATCGGTTTTCCAACAGCCAGCTACTGATTGACTCCAGGAAGCCGGGTACCAGATCCGTCTTGAGCATTGGATATTCGTTGACACTGCCGGTGACAGCATCCTGGAAGAGGTGGTTGGCGGTCGGCAGCACCTGGATGGTGACAGCGCTGTTGCCAGCCTGATCAAGGGCGGCCTGGAGTGCCGACGTGTTCTGTGTCGCATCGACCTGCGTGTCCAATTCGCCATAGAGGCCCAGAACAGGCACGGTTACCTGTGCCCAGTCCCGGGCTGGATCGTAGCTCAGGAAAAACTGATACCACGGGCTCTGGAATGCCTGCATTTGAGCAGCGGTTTGTTGGGCAACGACCGCTTCCAGGTTGCCCAGGGTCGCTCTCTGTTCTTCAGGCAGTGCCTGCAACTGTTCCGTTGTAATTTTCTCAAGGACCGTTTGCAGTGTCGGCCAGTCCTGTGCGACTACCAGATCCAGCACCTCGCGCTGAAGACCGGCGGACTCCGCGGCATCTTCCTGGCTGCCGCCGGCGGCGAGCACCGCTCGCTCTACCTGCTTGACGATGGTCTCGTATCCATCGACCGCTGTCCCTGCCATGGAAATCACATTGTGGATCTGGGGGTTGCGCGCGGCGATCATGGCAGCGATCAAACCCCCTTCGCTGTGGCCCAGGAGACCGATCTGGTCGTTGCTGATCTCCTCCCGGCCCAGCAGATAGGCCAGCGCCGCTTCTGCATCCCCGGCGAAATCGGCCGACGTGGCCAGCGTGGGATCCCCGGTTGAATCGCCCACCCCGCGGTCGTCGTAGCGCAGCACGGCAATGCCCTGGCGAGTCAGGTGATCGGCGATCTCCTGGAAGGGTTTGTAGCCGGGGGCCAGGGGGATCTCCTCGTCGCGATTCTGCTGGCCACTGCCGGAAATGAGGATCATGGCCGGGAACGGGCCTCCTTCCGATGGCAACGTCAAGGTGCCTGCCAGCGAGATGTCGTCGTTCCCGAAGACCACCTCTTCCTCGAGGTAGGGCAGCGGGTCCTGAGAGACCGGCTCCGGGCGGGCCAACTCGAAGTCGCCCTCGACTCCGGCCTGGGTGAAACTGCCCTCGATGGTGCCATCTGGCTGGACCGCGCCGTCGAACACAGCCAACCGGGGGCCGTCGAGCATTTCGAAGTGGAGGGTGGAATCGCCGGCCTGGATGCTGTGCAGCGGGATCCCGCTGGCACCCTGCGCCGGGATATCGATCGTGCCCTCAATCGTACCGCTATCCTCGCCGAAGTTGACAAGGATCTCCAGGCCCAAGCCGGGCAAAACGATTTTTCCCTGCCATTGGCCTGCGATGGCAGCCGGCGGGTCGGTTGTTTCAGGCATGCTTTCCTCGGATGGCGCCTCGGTAGGCAGCGTTTCGGGAGTTGGTGTCTCTTCTGTTGCAGGTGCCGGTGCCGGGGGGGCACACCCACTGGCAATCAATCCAATGACCAGAACCAAGCTGACAAGGCCGGAAAGTTTCATGTGTCGTTGCTTTTTCATCTTTAATCCACCAGGAAGAGTCGCTGCCACGTTTCGTGCTTCGTTGGTACCTTAAAAAAAAGATCAGCGTGAATCTGCGCCGAAGGTCTGCGTAATCAGCGTTCCTCTGGCTTGTCTGGGTTAGGGTATCGATTCGAAACGATGATCACCAGATATTCTACTTCATTCTGTAAACCGGGGCAATTCGCGGCGTCACTCCCCTCCCTTAAGATTCCCTTAAGATAAAAACAAACTTCTTTTAAGGCCCCGGTAGCCTCCAGGCGGTATACTGAAAGAAAAATCCAGGCGTTTCTGCACTGGAATCGTTTTCGGTGTCCCTGAATCCTGACAAGCTATCCAAACGCGGCACTTATCCGACAATGATTATCTGTTGCCAGCGAAGGGCGATCGTTTCGCCACAGCCTGGCAACGTTTTTCCAACGACCTTTCGAACAACTGACAAAAAACCTGCACTTCCAAGGGAGTCCAACCATGAACTTTCCTACTTTTCGCAATGAAACTGCCACCGTGGCCATGCCACAGAACGGCACCAGTGGCCTGAACGACGCGGCAGTCCGTGAACTGAATAGCCAGGTGAAAGAACAGGCCGTATTCCTTCAGGACCTGCTGACCGAGATCAACAAAGTTATGGTGGGCCAGGAAGCGCTGGTGGAGCGAGTACTCATAGCGCTGCTCGCCGATGGACATATCCTCCTCGAAGGTGTGCCAGGCCTGGCCAAGACACTGCTGGTCAAAACGGTGGCCCAGGCCATTCAGGGAGATTTCGCCCGAATTCAATTTACGCCCGACCTGCTGCCCGCCGACCTGATCGGCACGCAGATCTACAACCCGCGCACCAGTGAATTCAGCGTCCATACCGGGCCTATCTTTTCCAACCTGATCCTGGCGGACGAGATCAACCGCGCGCCGGCCAAGGTGCAGAGTGCCCTGCTGGAGGCCATGCAGGAGCGCCAGGTCACTATTGGCGATGAGACGTTCAAGATGGACGATCTTTTCCTGGTCCTGGCGACCCAGAACCCCATCGAGCAGGAGGGTACCTATCCCCTGCCGGAGGCCCAGGTCGATCGTTTCATGCTCAAGGTGAAGGTGGACTATCCCAACCGGAACGAGGAGCGCCTGATCATCGATCGTATGACCGGCGCTACCTTGCCCACTGTTCACCCGGTGGTTGATCCACAGGATATCCTTCGGGCCCGCCAGATGGTGCGCCAGATCTACGTAGACGAGAAGATCAAGGACTATGTCCTGGACCTGGTTCTTGTCACTCGTAATCCTGGCAGCAATGGTCTGAGTGACCTGAATACCCTGATCGCCTTCGGCGCGTCACCCCGGGCAAGCATCAACATGGTTCATGCCGCGCGGGCTCATGCTTTCCTGCAGGGACGTGGCTTTGTCATCCCTGAGGATATCAAACAGATCGCACCCGATATCCTGCGTCACCGCATCATCACCACGTATGAGGCCGAGGCGGAGGACATCTCCAGCGACCACATTGTGCGTCGTATCCTTGACCACACCGACGTACCGTAGGTCCAGGAATGTTAAGGTTGCCAGCGATGGACGATGTTCCTGTGGAAGCAAAGGTCGTTCATCGTTTAGCCTTTTCTGTCAACGATTGACTGGGAGTTGGTCATGATATCCAACGAATTGATGAAAAAGATCCGTCGCATCGAGATCAAGACCCGCCGATTGGTCGACGATAGCTATGCTGGCGAATACCATTCGATATTTAAGGGCCGCGGCATCGAGTTCGATGAAGTGCGGCCCTATCAGATCGGCGACGAGATTCGCACCATCGACTGGAACGTGACAGCTCGAACCGGAGAGCCCTATGTGAAGCGCTACGTCGAGGAGCGCGAGCTAACCGTGATGCTGGTGGTGGACGCCAGTGCTTCCCAGAGTTTCGGTTCCGTGGAACGCTTCAAAAGGGAGTTGGCAGCCGAATTGACAGCGGTACTCTCCTTTGCGGCGACCACCAACAACGACAAGGTTGGTCTGCTCATTTTCACCGACCAGGTCGAGCTCTTTATCCCGCCACGCAAGGGACGAAAGCATGTGCTGAGGTTGATCCGCGAACTGCTGGCTTTCAAGCCCGAGGGCACCGGCACCGATATCAAGCTGGCTCTCGATACGGTCAACCGTTTGCTCAAGCGGCGAGGTATCATTTTCCTGGTCTCTGACTTCATGGCCGACCCGGAGGCCTATCGCCGCACGCTGGCCATTACCAATCGGCGCCACGACCTCATCGCCGTGGATCTGCACGATCCGCTGGACGATAAGATCGGCAATGTTGGCCTTTTGGCACTGGAAGACCCGGAAACAGGGGATATCCTCTGGGTGGACACTGGAAGCAAGACCTGGCGCAATGCCTTTCAGCAGCGCATGGTTCGCCGGCAGTTGGGTAAAACCCGAGCCTTGCGACAGGCTGGGGTGGATCGGATCGATGTGAGCACTGACCTGGATTATGCCGTGCCGCTGACGGCCTTTTTCAAAGACCGTTCCCGCCGAATACGTCGCTGAGAGACGGCTAAACCCGCGACCCGTGATGCGTGTCGTCAAATAGGACCGACCTATGAACAAGAAACTGTTTTTCATACCACTGCTCGTCATACTGCTGGTACTGGCAGTTACAGGACCGGCCATGGCGCAGACAGGTGATTCCATCGATGTCGAACTGAATGTGCCCTCCGGTCAGTTGACGGTGGGTGATCCCATTGAGTTGACGCTGGAAGTTACCCATCCCGCTGGCTATCTGGTCATCATGCCCGAAAAAACGGATGTCTGGGGCGATTTTTCGATTGCCTCCCGATCTATGCCGGTGACCGTCGATAACGGTGATGGCACAGAGACCACCAGTCAACGTATCGATGCTCGACTCTTTGCGCCTGGCGACTTCAGCACGCCTGCCTTACCTTTGACCATCACCGATGGCGCAGGTAATTTGATCGAGGCTAGTGTCGCCCCTGCCTCGGTAACCATAGCTTCGGTCCTGGAGGAGGGTGACACCGCCCTGCGGGACATCAAACCGTTGGCCGACCTCTCGCTGGCGAGCGTGTGGCCCTGGCTGATCGCCGGGATCGCTGTCCTGGCAATGGGCGTCGGATTCTTCCTTTGGTGGCGGCGACGCGGGATTGTTGCCGTCGATAACTGGCTGCCCCACGAGATTGCTTTCGAGGGCCTGGATCATGTGGAGGCGCTGCGCCTGCCCGAAACAGGAAGGTTCAAGGAGCACTATACCCTGGTTTCAGAGATCATTCGGGTTTATATCGAGCGCCGCTACCAGGTACCCATGCTGGAGCGAACCACGTCCGAGATCCGGGCGAGCCTGGCGGGCAGACGGGTGCCCCAGGACATTGCAGGAGAGCTGGTTGACGTCCTGGCCGAGAGTGATCTGGTCAAGTTCTCCAAATTCGACCCAGATGTGGCCGATGCGAGGGAGTTGTTGGGCAAGGCCCGTTTGATCGTGGAGAGGACCATGCCGATGGATGTACCCGAGGAAAGTGGCGGCGAAACCGTTCCCCAACGATCCCACCAGAAACAGGTGGTAGTGGCATGAACTTTCAATTCGCTGCACCCTGGATCCTGGTCTTGTTGCTGGTGATACCTTTGTTCCTTTTGCGCGCCCTGTCCAGTGGAAAGCCTGGCCGGGCAGGGGTTGTCCAGGCACGAAACCGGCCTGCTACCCTCACCCATGCCGCCACCAATCTGGCGCAAGGACTCTCCCGGTCATGGAAGGTGACGTGGCGTCCCTTGACACTGGTGATGCGTCTGGCTGCGATTGCTCTGATGATCGTCGCTCTGGCTCGACCGCAGATGGTGCAGGGCAAGGAAACCATCACCGGTGAGGGCATTGACATTGCTCTGGCGGTGGACATCTCTGGCAGTATGGCATCATTGGATTTCCAGCCCAACAACCGGCTGGAAGCTTCAAAACTGGTGATCGATGATTTTATCGGCGAGCGCCCTTACGACCGTTTGGGTCTGGTGGTGTTTGCCTCCGAAGCATTCAGCCAGGCGCCGCTGACTCTGGACAAAAACGCGCTGCGCCGCTCCCTGGACCAGGTTGAGCTGGCCACCGATCTTGGCATCGATGATGGCACCGCTATCGGGCTTGGCATCGCCAACGCGGCCGGCATGTTGACCAACAGCGAGGCCAAGAGCCAGATCATCATTCTGCTAACCGATGGTGTCAACAACTCGGGTCAGATCGATCCGCTGACGGCGGCTGAGGCTGCCAAGGCCATGGGTATCAAAGTGTATACCGTCGGCGCCGGCCGGCTCGGACAGGTGCCCGTACCGGTTCAGGGTATGTTTGGCAAGGAAATCGTTTATCAGGAAAGCCAACTCGACGAGGAAACCCTGCGCCAGGTAGCCCGGATTACCGGTGGGAAATACTACCGGGCGGAAGATACCTCAGGTCTGAGGGCTATCTATGACGAAATCAACAAACTGGAGAAATCCCAGGTTGAGGTAGAAGTCTACAATCTCTATCAGGAACTGGCAGGTTGGTTGCTGGTGCCCGCGCTGTTCCTGATGTTATCCGAGGTCGTGCTCCGTAATACGATCTTCAGGAGGGTGCCATGACCTTCGCACACCCCCAGTTTCTGATAGCGCTGCTGCTGGTGCCGTTGGCAGGACTCTTCCTGGCCTGGGCCAGCGGGCGTCGCAAGCAGGCGTTGGCGGCACTGGGTAATCCCAGCCTGATCGAGCGTCTCTCATCCAACGTCAACTGGCGCGGACGCCGCTGGCGGACAGCGCTCTGGCTGATCGCCCTCACCCTGTTGATCGTGTCGATTGCCCGCCCCCAGTGGGGCGCCGAGGTGCGAGAGGTGAAGCAAGAGGGCTTGCAGGTGATCGTGGCGCTGGACGTGTCACAGAGTATGCTGGCCGAGGATGTCAAGCCCAACCGGCTTGACCGGGCCAAGCAGGAGATAGCTGATTTAACCGAACGCCTGGAAGGTGACGAGATAGGCCTGGTGCTTTTCTCTGGTGCCAGCTTTCTCCAGGTGCCCTTGACATCGGACTACAACACGGCCTTGAACTATCTGGATAGCGCCGGACCCAAGCTCATCTCGCGGCCGGGCACGGTGATCGGCGATGCCATTCGCACTGCCATGCGTGCCTTCGACGACAAGCTGGACAGCCAGAAGGTACTCGTTGTGATGACCGATGGCGAAGATGTCGAGACCGATCCCATCGTCGCAGCTCAAGAGGCGACCGATGCCAACATATTGATCTATACCATTGGCTTTGGCACCCCGGAAGGTGAGCCAGTTCCGGAGACCGACCGGAATGGCCGGGTCATCGGCTACAGGACCGATGCGCAGGGCAACGTGGCCCTGTCCAGCCTGGACGAAAGCACCCTGCAAGCTGTAGCCAGCACTGGCAATGGCAAGTATTACCGGGCTACGGCCAGCGGACAGGAACTGGATGCCCTGCTGGCGGAGATAGATGGCTTACAGCACGCTCAGTTGGAGAGCCGTCTGGAAACTCGCTACATCGAGCGCTACCAGATATTCCTGGCTCTGGCTTTGCTGGCCCTGGTGGCGGGCGAACTGATCCCGGATCGTCGCCGCGACAAGAGCCGTGCCGCAATGACCGGGCACGCGACATCGACCACCGGCGCGACTGCCGCGCCTCAGACGGGCTGAACCATTCGGGATTGGCTGGTTTTTGTCAGCTTTCCCGAACTGTTGGATACTATCGAAGGAACAGCAAGATGGCACGATTGATACTAATTGTCTCTTCACTGGCTCTGGCGCTGTTGGTTACCGCCTGTGCACCGTCGGCCCAGAAGCTGACCCAGGCGGGCAACGAAGCCTACGCCAGGGAAGCCTACGAAGAGGCGCTGGCTGCTTACCAGTCGGCAACGCAAGAAGCGCCTGAACTGGCCGAACCCTACTACAATGCTGCAAATGCCCTCTATCGGCAGGGCAAGTATGAGGAAGCGCTGGCCGAACTGCAACAAGCCCAGGAACTTGCCGAGGCTGATCTGTTGGCGCACAACAGCCTGTTCAACATGGGCAACAGCTCCTTCAACATGGAGGACTGGCAGGCCGCGGTCGACTCCTATCGCCAGACATTGCTGCGCAATCCTGACGACCAGGACGCCAAATACAACCTGGAGCTGGCGCTTCAGAAGCTGCAGGAACAGGAACAACAGCAGCAGGAGCAGGAACAAGAGCAGGAAAACCAGGAGAATCAGGAAGAGAATCAGGACCAGCAGTCCCAGAACGAAGACGAACAGGAAAACGATCAGTCGCAAGACAGCGATGGCGAGCAGGATCAACAGAATGAGGATCAGTCTGAGGGCGACCAGGAAGCGGAACAAGAAGAACAGTCCGAATCGTCTGAAGGGAACCAGGATCAGCAGGATGAATCCTCTGAGGAAGGTCAGGAAGAGCAGAATCAGGACCAGCAGGGCGAGCCCTCGGATGAAACCAATCAGCAGGATGAGTCATCTAAGGAAGGTGAGGAAGAGCAGGATCAGCAGGACAATCGAAGTGCCGGTCAACCTGAACAGCAGCAAGAAGGAAACAGCCTGGCACCAGGTCAGCGCATGACCCGGGAGCAGGCGGAACAGCTGCTTGCTGCCATCATGCAGAATGGTGAGACGCTGCAGGAAAGGCTGGGGCAATACCTGATGGTCCGTGGCCGCCCGCCGATCCAGGATTGGTAAATCCATCGTAGCGGTTTGATCGAATTCTAACAATAAGAGGTGAAAAAATGCGTTTGTTTGCAAAACTAATCCCCATAATGATTATAGTTACCCTTCTGTTGGGGGCTACCGTTCAGGTGGCAGCAGCAGCCAGTCCGCCGGATAGCGATCCCCGCGAGTATAGCCTGCATTGTGAAGATGGTGTCTGTTCCGTGGAAGTTGATTTTGAGCAGGCATCAGGTCTGGCCAGGTTTGGCACCGGTGCGCTGATGAACTTCATCAAGGATCAGGATCATCTGCTGCCCAGCGGAACCAACATCGAGCTGCAGGACGATCTGATGCTGGCCCTGCCTGTAGGTAATCTGCCCTTGTCCAACGCCGATGTGGCCCTGGAACTGGGCGAGAATAATGAGATCGAACGCCTGCATGGTACTACTGAAGTTTCCTTCCCCAGCCTGGGTATCTTCGATAATATCGAATTTCTCAAGCCGGTCGTGGCCGACATCGGCCTGGAGCGCGGTGAGCACCTGGGATATGTGGATGCCGATCTGTTACCGGAGCGTCAATACCTGATCTTCCGTTTCGGCACTGGCTTTGATATGGAAGCCCGGTTGCCTGGCGCGGATGGCGCTGCCAGGAGCCTGGGCCTGTCGATCCCGGCTGATCAGAACGCCACGCTGGTGATCGATACCGAGGACCCGCTGGTCTACTTGCTTGGCAATCTTTCTATTCGACACAACGGGCCGGTAGCCTTTGTCGACGGGATTTTCGACGAGGGTCTGGCCGATGCTCTGGATGCCCTGCCGCAACGCACAGCGCTACGTGCCGAGGGTGTCCTGACTGACGATTTGGACGAAGCCTACATAGAGTTGGGCGCCGGCCACTCGGTGGATAGCGGCCTGGTAGGGGATTGGCTGAATCTGGATGTGATGCCCATTGCTGTTGAGGGAATGGGCAGGTTGAGCCAGGATGGTCTGTTGGTCCACGGAATCGCCAGCTCCAGCATCGAGCCGGAGGTGGTGTGGGATGGCAATCTGGAATTGGAAGCCTTTATTCCCTTCTCTGAGGATGCTCCCGTGGCCTACGTGATCATCAACGGTGACGCGGCCATACCTGTTGCAAACTCAACTGCCGATGTGACCGCCGAATGGAGTGCGGGCGACCAGCTGGTGATCGTCGGAGTCATCGACTCCCCGTTTGCACAAACGGAAATCACCATGACGCCGTCCGTTGACCTGGACGGAATCGATCCCGCAGCCGCTCCGGCGGCCGTGGCTCGCTTCGTGGGCAATCTGGCTCAGGGCGCCGCAGATGGCGCCGGCCAGGGCTGGGATTGGGTAAGCGGTGCCTCCCAGGGAACCTGGGGTTGGGTCAGCGATAACGCCAGTGATGGATACGCGGCAGTCAGCGGTTTCGTCGAATCCAAGACTGACTGAAGGCGATTACTCACTGGAGTAACGCAGGCAACAATTCGCTTGGAGGACGGCGGACCGCAGACGGCGGTCCGCCGTCACCAAGGCATCGCTCCGACTGCGCAACATCAGTTACTCGGGAAACCAGATCCTTGCAGGCTGTCATCCTTCGCTTTGCTCACCGTCACGCTACGCTAGCAGGCGTGCCGGGAGGCAGCAAGCGCTCCGTGAGGAGGTGCTTGGGAGTGGGCAGGGGCAGCGGGAAACCTGCCCGGTGAAACGGGTTTGAGAGAAACAAAGGAAAAGCGGACGTGTCAAAAACAAAACGTTCTATGATACTTGTTGTTGGCCTTCTTATCCTTGGCCTGGTGGCGATACCAGGCTATGCCCAGGGACCTGATGTCATCACGGCGACGGTGGATCGCACCGATCTCACCACCGATGAGTGGCTGACCCTGACAGTTGCGATAAGTGGCCGGGAAAACAGTGCCGCCCAGCCTTCGCTGCCAGCGCTGGACGGCTTCCAGTTCGCGGGCAGCAGCAGCGGCACTCAGATCAGCATGGTCAACGGGGCCACCTCCTTCCAGACCGTTTACAATTACCGGTTGCGACCAGAGCGGACAGGAACCCTGGTGATAGATCCTGTTACGGTCGTGGTGAATGGACAACCGGTCAGCACCGATCCGATTTCTGTGCAGGTGAGCCAGGGAACGGGACAGGTTCAGCAGCCTGGATCCGCCCGCTCCGCCCTCCCAGGGGGAGGCATGGATCCCTTCGATCTGTTTAACATGGACCCCTTCGATCTGTTGAACTCCTTTGGTGCCGGCGGTATGATGCCTTCCAGGGCCCCGTCGACGGCTTCGCTTCAGTTCGTGCCTGCACCGGCTGAACTGGTCGGGCAGGATTACTACGCCGAGGCTGTCATCGATAATCCCGCGCCCTATCAAGGTGAGCAGGTGACCTACACCGTGCGTTTTTACCGGGCTGTCGAACCCCTGGGTCAGACCAGCTTCGATGCCCCCAGTTTCACCGGTTTCTGGAGCAGTGCCCAGCCCGAACAGCAGGACTTCAGGACGGATGCTGCAGGACGCGCCTACCGGATGACCGAACTGAAGACGATTCTGTTTCCGACGCTGATCGGAGAGACAACCATCGATCCGGCAACCCTGACGGTACCCGGCGGCTTTTCCAACAGGGGACAGACCCTGCAGACGCAGCCAGTAGCGGTCGAGGTACAGGCTTTGCCGGCCGGCGCGCCGGCCGGTTTCCAGGGGGCTGTTGGGAAATTTGGAATCCAGTCCGAGGTAGATCGCACGGAGACTCAGGTTGGCGACGCAATCACCTTGCGTATTACGCTGGCAGGTCAGGGCAATATCGATACTGTTTCCCAGCTGAACTGGCCCGAGTTTGAAGGCTGGCGAGCGTTCAAGAGTGAATCGCAGGTGGACTCCTGGCTCGAGGAAGAAAACCTGGTTGGTGTTCGTGCTTTCGAACGCGTCCTGGTGCCGACCACGGCCGGTAGTTTGAGTTTGCCTGCCATCGATTTCAGCTACTTCGATCTGGATGCCGGAGAATATCGCACAATCAGCACCGACGCGATCGCAGTTGATGTCACGCCCGATGGCAGTGTGGATAACTTTGGGCAGACGCCCGTCATAAGCGGTGGCGCAGGCGAGGCTGTGTTGATAAATAACGATCTTCGCCCCCTGAAGGTGGCAAGCGAAATCGGTGATGGCGCTAATCTTCCTCTGGCCGTTCGGCCAGGTTATTGGCTGCTGTGGATAGTTCCGCTGGCCATGCTGGCCGGGCAGTTCATCTGGCAGAAGCGGGAAAGTAGCATGTTCGCCAATGCAGCAGCGTACCGCAGCCGCAAGGCAGCCACACGGGCACACAAAGCCCTGCAGGACAGCCGGACCGAAAAGATTGGCCGTGACATTGTGGTCGAGCGTATCCTGACGACATATATCGCCGAAAAACTGAACAAGCCGGTCACCGGACTGACCCATGATGAGATCGCTGAACTCCTCCAGGAACAGGGAGTCGATCCGGGCTTGATTGCACGGGTATTGACCTGCCTGGCGGCGGGCGAGACCAGCCGTTATGCGCCTCATAGCGCCATCACGGCCAATGGTGATCTTCCGGCTGAAGCCGATCAATTGATCGATCTCCTGGAACAGGCTCTTTAGGCGAGGAGAGGGAACTATGAAACGTAATACCATCATTGCCATACTCGCTGGGCTTCTGCTGGTGGCAGGCCTGGTCACGGCGACCAGCGCCATGTCCCCAGCGGTGGAAATCGACGAGAGGATGGTGGCGGCCGCTAACCAGCTCTATCGTTCTGGACATCACAGTGAGTCAGCTCAACTCTACGAACAACTGGTGGAACAAGGCGCCCGGGACAGCGGTCTCTTTTACAATCTGGGTAACGCCTACTTCCAGCAGGGAGATAGGGAGCGCGCCATCCTGAACTACGAGCGTGCTCTGCAACTGGCCCCCCGCGACGCTGACATCAGACACAATCTTGATCTGGCGCGCGCTGAGGCTGGCAGCCTGCCCTGGCAGGAAGCTGAGGGTCCCCTCGACACGCTGGCTGAAGTGAGTCGTCGCTGGCTTACGGTTGATGAGCTGGCCATGATTGCTCTCTCAGCCTGGTTTTTCCTGGGGTTCCTGATCTTTTTGCGGCGCCAGAAGCGCTCGGGCGATATGCCTGCGCTACTGCGCTACGGGACACTGGTTGTTCTGGTGTTGCTTCTGGTAAGTGCCCTGTCACTGGGCAGTCGGTTGGTATCCGGGCAGATACAGCCCGGCGGCGTCATCGTCGCCTCCCAGGTGGCCCTGAGCGATAGTCCGGGCAGACGGCCGGTGGTGGTCGGTGAACGGTGGTCTTCGGGCGGCGGTCCGCTGTCAGTGGTCGGCGGCCTGTCGTCGGCAGGGGGATCGCCCCAACTGTGAAACATCAGTGAATTACAGAAAACACGTTGACCCCCGATGAATACGATCTTAACGGATTGACCAAGGAGCGCACTCATGTCAGAGCTCAAAGCCCCGACTGGCCTGTTTTTCGAAGATTATCTGATCGACGGTTCTATTGTCAGCCAGGGGCGTACCATCACAGAAACAGACATCGTCAACTTCGCCGCCTTTAGCGGCGACTGGAATCCACTGCATATCGATGCTGAAGTGGCCGGAGAATCCCAATTCGGCGAGCGAATCGCTCATGGTTTGCTGGTGCTATCGATCGCTTCAGGTCTTTCCGAGCGCCTGGGCTTTCTGGGTGGCAACGTTTTGTTCTTCAAGGAACTGATTTGGCAGTTTCGGGCAGCAGTCATGATGGGTGACACCATCCGTGTCAAGGCTACGGTTTCCGAATTGAGGCCTGTGCCCAGATTGGGTGGTGGTTACGTCACCTTCAAGGTTCAGGTACTGAACCAGGCTGACAAGGTGGTTCAGCGAGGCAGCTGGATACTGTTGATCAAGAGCAAAGAGGAATGATCTGCTGACGGAGTGGGCGACACAGGTCAGGGGCCAGGGCCTACCTGGATAAGGGTCCGTCGGGCGTCCTGAACGCCTTCGTGTACCACAGCGATGATTACTGTCTGTTCTCCTGCCGCCCCTGCCTCAAGACCCACGGCGGCCGTCACGACCTCATTGGCAGGCACGTGTATCGCTTGCTCCGGCACGCGAACGTTCATGCCGTCGGTGGCTTGAGCCGCCAGGCTGACTGTCATGGCCTGGGCGCTATAGTTGTAGATGCGGACGGGGGCAAACAGCGATTCGCCAACACTCATTTCCCCGGGGAAATCGGGCTCCAAAAAGAGGGGTTGGAATACAACCAGCGGCCCACTGGCGCTGCCCAGGTTGCCCGCCCGGTCGACCGCCAGTGCCGACACGCGCCAATTTGTGATGGTATCACCAGTGGAAAACATCAGCCGGGCGTGGCCACCAGGATCGGTGACGATCTCAGGGTTCCAGTAAAGGGTTTGCGGGAAACGCTGTCTGATAATCGGTAGCGCATCCGGGGGAATGGGTTCCGGTGTCTCAGCTGACGGGGTTCCACCATCGCCAAGACTGAATTCACCAACCGCAGCTTCCGGTAAAGGTGGCGGAGCAGGCGTGTCTGTCGGTTGCGGTGTTGGCGTCGACGTTGCTGTGGTCGGCGTGGCGCTTGCTGTGGCAGCGACCGATCGAGCGCGCGGTGTCAACCCGGTGACCTGCGCTGCGGCTGCGGGAACCGGCATTGCTGTGGGAAGTGGCGTGCTGGCCGGTGGAGGTTCTGGTGCCGCCATTGCTGCAGGCGTACTGGTAGCTTGTTGTGACATGTTGCGTAGCGCGGGCGTAGGTGCCACGGAGTCGGCTGCCTTTTGCGTGACAGCTTCTTCTTCGGTTACAGGTTGTGGTTCGGCAACGGGCGCCATTGCCGGCTCTGCGGGCATGGGCGCTTCTTCCCTGGCCGCCTCCATCAGGGGTTCAACCCCGCTCTCATCTGCCATGGTTGCCTCTGGTTCGGACGCCATCCCGGAGTCGGATTGTAGCGGGAGAACTTCTTCCACGGCTTCCTGGGCTGTCTCAACGGCCGCGCCTGTACTGTCAGAAGCCTCCAGGTTTTCCATCGACGCGGGCTCTTCGGCGGGAGAGGCCGGTGCCGCTGCCTGCTCTGTCCCCGTGGCACAGCCGAGCAACAGGTTTCCTTGCAGGATGCTGAGGGATGGCCCGGTTGTCCGCTGAACCAGGTCGCCGCCGGGAAGATCACTGGCCTGGAATGCCAGCACCATGGGGATGAGCAAAACGACCAGCAAGAGCAACAGGGCGCCGACCGTGCGCCGGCCCTCCAGGCGCAGCCCCCAGGCGAAGAGCAGGGTTGCAGCCAGCAGAACGCCGAATCCTATCGCCAGCAGGGTGGTCCAGGCTGTCGATAGGTCGGCCCCTTGACTCAGGGCGAATGCCAACAGGCCCAGCAGCAGGGGATAGACCAGCAATAGCAGCCCGATATATTGGGCCCGTTGATCAAGCTGCTGCCAGCCGTAGAGGATCAGGGCCACCAGGACCAGCAGCGAAAGCGCCGCGGATGTGGCGAACACGATCAAAGCTGTGTCATCGCTAACCATGCCCAGCACCGCTTGAACGGCGATGTAGAGACCCGCACCGATGACAGCCAGGATCAGAAGGGAGAGCAGCATGCGGGTCGCGGCCTGCCCCAGTACACCACTTCTCCGGAGACCGAAGAGTACAATTGCTGCCAGCATCAATGGGATTAATACCAGCGCTACACTTAGTCCCAAACTCAGCCGGCCAAACGTCGTTTCACGCCCCTGGTTGGCCGCAACCCGAGCATTCTCGTCGACGGCGGAGGCGGCCAGCGTAAAATCCTGGCCGCGATAGGTTGCCCAGCTGGCCTTGGCCGATTGCTGTTGGGCCTCCTGCAGGTCCTGCCCCCCGGCAGTGGTTGAGAGGGGGGCATCGGATAGATCGACTCCCTGGGCTTCCAGGGCCTTGTCCAGAAGGAAATAGACGCGGGCAAACCCAGGCTCATACTCTCGCTGGGCAAACGCCGACTCGTTGACCACCGAGAGTCCCACGGCTGCCTGCACCCCCTGGCCCGCCAGATCGGTCTGGATGTCGAGGTTGGCCGATTCTCCGGGCCGGTACTCCGAACGGCCGGTAGCCAGGGAAACCTGTAACTCCTCAGGCGCATCGACGAGGACGACCGCCGCGTCCCGCAGAATGTTGTCGTCCGAGGTGACCTGGTAAGCATTGAGTTCAAGGGTTCCTGCCAGGTCCGGTGTCAGGTCGATCGCCACGGTGGCATGGCCATCCTCAGGAACTGCCGATCGGGTCATCAACGTCTGTCCATCCTTGATGAGGTCCAGGTAGATGGCGTTCCCGGCGCCAGTTGCCAGCACCTCGACATTCAGCGTGTCGCCAACGCGGAAGATCGCCCGGTCGGTGCGCAACAACAAGGTCTCTTGTGCCTCATCTAGGGGCAGTGTGGTGGCGGTGCTGCCAGTATTGCCAACCGCATCGGTTGCCTTGACTGATACCGTCCGCTGGTCGAGCGCGTCGGCTGATGGGCCGCGAGGGGTATAGCGCACCTCCGCCAGGCCAAAGTCGCTGGTCGATTCCTGGATGACGGAGCCGTCCGCGATTTGCACCGACAGCAGCGTTACCGCCGGTCGTCCATCGGGATAGGTGGTCAGCACGTAGAGGATATTTTCCACATCTGAACGCAAGGTGCCGCCCTCGGGCACCACATCGATGAGTATGGGTTGCTCTGCCATGACCAGGCGCTGCCAGCCGAATTCGGTTCTGCCCGTGCTATCGGTGACGGTTGCCTCCAGCGCCAGATCGAGCGTGCCATCAGGTCCAAAGGCATGTTTGGGCAGGTCGGGCAGTGGAATCGCGAAAGCAAAGGTACCTGAGGAATCGGTCTGCCCGCTGGCCTCCTGAATAAACAGCTCTTCCACCGCCTGAGTCGGATCCTCCGCGAACTGGCTGCCCACCAGGCGCAGGCTGACATTGGCCTCGGACACCGGTTTGCCGAAGAAATAAGCGGCATTTACCTGACCACTGACCTGATTGCCTGGCAGGTAATATGGGGCATCGGCCTTCACGTCGACGCGGAATTCTGGCGGACCAGTCCGGCTGACCAGTACGCTCAGTTCGGAAAGGGTGTCCTGGAGAACGGCGCGCAGCTGGTATTGACCCTCCGGCGAGGCATCGTCCAATGCCATATCTGTCGCAGTAATGCCAAATTCGGAGGCCGGGACATCTTGCATCATCAATGGTGCGCCTGAAGGGTCAAGGACCTCAAACCGGGTCACTGTTCCGGCCGCCGGCAGTCCATCTACCTTGCCCAGAGCCAGAGATCGCATGTGGATGGTCTCACCCGGCTGGTAGACCGGCTTGTCACTGCCCAGGAGCAGCCGGTAGGAGCGGGCAAGTTGGACGGGTTGGCTGATCTCTGCTTCGCCGAGATCGCTGCCGGTGGCCACGACCAGCTCCGCATCCCCGGTCCAGTCGTCAGGAACCGCGAATTGAACCGGTGCGGAGCCGGTGCTATCGGTTTTGCCGGTGTACACCGTGCGGGCCTGGCCCGCCTGACGAAATTGAACAGCCACCTGGGCATTGGCGATAGGCTGATTGCTCGCTCCCTCCTGTACTACCACCCGCACTGCGCCCTCGGTACCGGGGGTGAAGGTGTTTTGTCCCAGAACAACTGCTTCGTGTACGCCGGCCTGCTGGGGCAGAAGGGCTGCGTTGAACGAAAGAAGTGCAAAGAAGAGGGCGATCAGGGGAATGGCTGCCTTACTCAGAGGTTGGAACAGGGTTACCAGGGCGTCCCAGAGACCGGCCAGCGCTCCCTGGTCCGATGGACGCGCTCGTTCCGCCGCCAGGGCATCTCGAATGCGCGCGGCAGCTTCCGGGGAGAGCTGAACGATCTCATAGACCGCAGGTACCACCTCGGTCAACCCTGCCTGCAGGGCCTGCAATTCAGCCAGGTTCGCGCTGCAGGATAGGCAATCAGCCAGATGCGCCTCGACGGCAATTTTTTCCGCCGGGCTCAGCTCACCATCCAGGTAAGCTAACAGATCTCCTTCAACGTGAGGCATGTCTTGGTGGTCAGGCATTGCTCAACAATCAAACATGAAGCAGCAGCAATAACATCGTAACGGAACGCTTGCGCACCAGATCGGGCTCCTGCATTGTCACAATCTCCCGGAGTTTCTTGTGCGCGTTGAAAAGGCGTGACTTCACTGTACCAATATTGATGTCCAGCGCATCGGCGATTTCATCGTAGGAATACTGCTGCCCGTAGC
This sequence comes from Chloroflexota bacterium, assembly GCA_034717495.1. Taxonomy (NCBI): domain Bacteria; kingdom Bacillati; phylum Chloroflexota; species Chloroflexota bacterium. The sequence goes on from JAYELL010000057.1 coordinate 128,702, forward strand.
GCAGCAGTATCACCTCCCGGTGAATTTCACCCAGTTGGTCGACCGCGCGCCAGAGCCGTTGTTTTTCATCCCGTCGCAGGGCATGCCCTTCAGGGTTTCCGTCGATGGTGCCACTGGTTTGGCCGGACATTGCATCGTGATCAGCGGGCAGGCGTTCCAGCCGTTCCTCGATCTCTTCCCAGTCGGCCGATGGCAGTTTTTTGCGTCGCAGTCGTGTCTTGCAGCGGTTGACGGTCACGCGGTAAAGCCATGTCTCGAATCGGGCTGCTCCTTCGACATCGTAGCGGTTAAGGCCACGCAGCACGTCCATGAACGTCTCCTGGGTGGCTTCTTCGGCGTCGTTGCTATTGCGCAGGGTCATGAAGGACACCCGGTACACGTAATCCTTGTAGCGCTCGAACAGGGCACCGAAGGCCGCGGGCTGGCCGGCCTGATGACGCCTGATCAGGTCATCGGTGGGTACACCGCTGGTTGTCTTGCTGCGGTCGGCCGGGTTGGCTTTGTCCGCAGACTGCGCTACGCTGGTTGGCACCACGTTTTCCTCTGTGCCTGACAATTACACGCTGGCTGGAAACGATTTGTTCGTTGGACAGGTTGGTTCTCTGATTCCAGTGTAGCCCGATGGACGGAGGGTGTCAAGTAGGGGCTGGGTCACCCAGCCCCCACCATACACACACCAAAATAACCGCGGCCGGTTATCTGCCGCGGCGAGCGTTTCCCCTCCAGAAGTCGCCGTATTTCCCTCTGGCTTGATCGACTCCTACTGCTTCTCGTAGGGGATACCGTCGGCAGCCGGTGGTGTAGTCTTGCCCACCAGGCCCGCCAGGATCACCATGGTCATGACGTAGGGCAGCATGCCGATGAACTGATAGGGCACACCTGTCTCGAGGATCTGCAGTTTGATTTGCAGGGCGTCGGCGAAACCAAAAAGCAGCGCGCCGGCAAAGGCGCCGATGGGATTCCAGTTGCCAAAGATCATGGCTGCCAGGGCAATGAAACCCTTGCCATTGGTCATCAGATCGTCAAACGAGCCTACCGTCTCCAGGCTGAACCAGGCGCCACCCAACCCGGCAATGGCTCCACCCGCGATGACCGCTACATAGCGCCAGCGATAGACGTCGATGCCCAAGGTGTCGGCCGCGCGCGGGTGCTCACCTACCGATCGGTGGCGCAGGCCCCACTTGGTGCGGAAGAAGTAAAACTGGGTCACCACTACCAGGATCAGCATGACAAAAACCAATGGCTGGTGCTGGAAGAAGATAGGACCAAGTACCGGTATGTCGCTCAGAATCGGAACCTTAATGACCGGGAAGACGCTGGGCGCACCAAATGGGTTGTTAAGCAAAAAGCTGCGCCTGGTAAAGCCGGTGATTCCCACCGCCAGGATGTTGATGGCTGTGCCACTGATGATCTGATCGACCCGAAATTGGATGGAAAGCACCGCGTGCAGTGCTGCCATGACCATCGCCGAGAGCATGGCGACCAGTAACCCCATGGATGAATTCTGAAAGTAGAGTGAGGCGGTGAAGCCCATGGCGGCGCCGGTGAGCATCATACCCTCGATGCCGATATTGATTACCCCTGCCCGTTCACAGAGCAGTCCCGCCAGGGCTCCCAGGGCAATAGGCGTGGCCAGGCGGATCCCATCGGCGAACATGCCCACGACATCGGTGCGTTTGCCCATGGCTGCCAGAATCAGGGCGGCTACCAGCATGAGTCCGAAGGCAACCGCCAACACCTGGTTCACCGCTTTGTTGGACCGGTCCGGCTTCATAAAGAAAGGGGGCAGGCCCAGCAAAATGAACAGCACGGCGATCAACAGAAGCCCGTCCCTTGAGTTAACGGGGACACCCTTTTTGAGGCCTTCCTGAGCAGCCTCAGGCAACCGTTCCATGACATCCGGGTTTATCCGGCCAAAGCGGAACTTTGAGACTACATCCGGCTCGATCGCCGTCAAGGCCAAATAGAGAAGGATGCCACCCAGGATGATGTAGAATAGTCCGAACCAGCGCGCCCGGGTCATGAACTTGCGGGGGACCGCCGTCTGGTCATTGGTGCTTGTCATTGATGTCATGGGAACTGTCCTACGCTCCCCAGCCGCGCGTCAGCGTTACTTCCTTCACACCCTCGGTGCGCAGGCGGTAGATGAAACGCACGATCTGCGGTGCGGCAACGAAGAGGATCACCAGCGCCTGAACGATGTCGATCAGGTCACGGCTGATTCCGGCGCGGACCTGCATGAGTCCGGCTCCGTTGCGCAGGCCACCCCATAGAAAGGCGGCCGGAATGATGCCGAAGGGATTGGATTTAGCCAGCAAGGCTACGGCGATCGAGTCGAAGCCAGCGCCTGAGGTGAAGGCTGCAGGGAGATAATGGTTGAGACCGAGAACCTCACCGCCACCGGCAATGCCGGAAAGCAGGCCACCGATGGCCATCGCCAACACGATGTTGAGCCCCACATTCATGCCGGAGTAACGGGAGGCGCCTGGATTGGCGCCGACGGTGCGCATTTCAAAGCCCCAGGTGGTCTTGTACATCAACCACCAGATGATGAACACAGCCGCAATAGCGATCCAGAAACCCAGGTGCAGGCGGCTATCGGTTACCCAGATCGGTAACTTGGAGCTCTCCGCCACGTAACGGGTTCGGTCCAGGCTGGCGTCGGGATCGCGGATCACTTTTTTGACCAGATAGTCAACCGTTTTGACCGCGATGTAATTCATCATGATGGTGTTGATTACCTCGTGGGCGCCGAACCTGGCCTTGAGAAAGCCCGGAATGGCTCCCCAGATCGTGCCGGCGCCAGCCGCGGCCAACATCGTCAGGGGAAGGTGTACCAACAGCGGCAAGCTGGTGAATGCAGCGCCAACGACGGCAGCCGCCATGGCACCAGCGTAGAACTGCCCCTCAGCACCGATGTTGAACAGGCCTGTCATGAAACCGACGGCCACCGCCAGACCCATGAGCACAAAGGGGGTCATTGCGACAAGGGTCTCGGCAAAACGAGGTTTGGAACCGATCATGCCCTCATAGAGACCCTTGTAGGCAGCAACAGGTTCAGAACCAGTAAGCAGGATGATGAAAAAGCCAATGAGCAGCGCCGTGCTGACGGCCAGGATAATCATCCCGATTTCGGCCGCGCCACCCGATAAGGTCGGTTTTCTTTTGGCGACGATGAACAGGTAGGCCACGGCGATGGCGCCACCGGCGACCCAGGTGATGATCCAGAGAAGATCACCTTCCACACCAAGGAAGATGGCAAGGACAAACCAGGAGATGAAGCGGGTCAAAAACCAGACCAGAGAGAAGATCAGGTCGCCGGGAGGCCACCAAAGAATCTCTTCGATAGCGGGTATCATGAACACAATAGCGCCGGCAATGGGCACGATCAGCAGGGCAAACAGCCAGACGCGTTTGGAGCCGTGGGTGAATTCCTCCGGTTTGCGCCCCGGCAGATCACCCATGGCTATGATCCAGGCAGTCCATAAAGCCATGCCAAGGAGAAAGATCAATACGTCGACAGTGCTCATACCGATTCTCCAGGTTTCACACCAGCCATCAGCAGACCCAGTTCCTCGCGCTGCGCTGTCTCGGCTGGCATGGTATCCATGATCTGTCCATGATACATGACGGCGATGCGGTCAGAGAGGCTCATGATTTCATCCAGCTCCGCTGACACCAGCAGCACAGCCACACCCTGGTCGCGCTGCTCGATGATTCGCCGGTGTATGAACTCAATGGATCCTACATCTACACCTCGCGTCGGTTGCGCTGCGATCAGTAACTTGATCGGACGGGATAACTCCCGCGCCACTACCATCTTTTGCTGGTTGCCACCGGAGAGACTGCCACCTGCTGTGTAAATACTCGGCGTTCGGATATCGAACTCCTCTACCAGTTGTTCAGCCGTTTCAGCGATGGCCTTTTCGTTCATGATTACGCCCCGGGCATAGGGAGGTAAATAATAATTGCACAGGACCAGGTTGTCCGCGACAGGATAGGAGTCGACCATGCCGAATTCATGGCGGTCTTCGGGGATATGTGCCACTCCCTGCTCGATCACGGCCCTTGGTTTGACGTTGGTCATATCCGCGCCCGCGACCAGGACCTGTCCATTCAGGGAGGCCCGCAAGCCGGTAAGCACCTCGACCAGTTCGGTTTGACCGTTTCCCTGAACGCCGGCGATACCCAACACCTCACCTTCCTGGACGACGAAGCTGAGACCGTTGAGGGCCATGTGATCCCGGTCGTCCAGTGCCTGGAGATTGCGCACCTCCAGAATCTCTTTGCCGGGATGTGCTTCTTCCTTCGGCACTCGCAGCAGCACCTCGCGTCCAACCATCATGGCCGCCAGTGATTTTTCGGTGGCCTCAGCCGGGGTTGTGCTGCCCACGACCTTGCCATTTCGTAGCACCGTAATGCTATCGGCAACGGCAAACACCTCTTTCAACTTGTGGGTGATGAAAATGATCGATTTGCCTTGATCGGTGAGCGAGCGCATCACCTTGAACAGTTCCTCGATTTCCTGAGGAGTCAATACCGCTGTCGGTTCATCCAGGATCAGGATGTTCGCTTCCCGGTAGAGGGCCTTAATGATCTCTACTCTTTGCTGAACGCCCACTGACAAGTCGGCCACCAGAGCATAGGGATCGACCTCCAGGCCAAACTGGGAGCTCAGTTCGCTGATTTGCTCGGCAGCTTCCTTGGGTTCCAGTATCCCGCCGATGGTGGTCACTTCTTCACCCAGCGTGATGTTTTCGGCTACCGTCATGACTGGAATGAGCATGAAGTGCTGGTGAACCATGCCGATCCCATAATCGATAGCGTCGGCCGGGCTTTCGATGGTTACCTGCTGGCCGTTGAGGAATATCTGCCCTTCATCTGGCGTGTAGAGGCCATACAGGATATTCATCAGAGTACTTTTGCCAGCACCGTTCTCGCCCAGCAACGCGTGGATATCACCCTTTTTCAGTTGGAAGTCCACATTGTCGTTGGCTATCACACCGGGAAAGCGTTTCGTGACGCCCCGCATTTCCAGGGCCAGTGAGGATGTGCTCATGTGCGTCTCGTAAGAAGCTCAGTCGTGGATTTTCGCTGGTGTGGCAATTGGACGGGAAAGAAACATGTTAAGAAGAAGGGGAGCGTCCCTCGACGCTCCCCTCATTTTACTCGGTGTCTCTATTCCAGCAGGTCGCCGGAAACAGGATCAACTCCAGTTTCCAACTCGCCGCTGGCCAGCATCTGGAGCACTTCGTCCAGCCTGGCCTTGATCTCATCGGAGATGGCGGACTCAGTATCGTGGAAGGGTGCCAGGCCTACACCCTGGTTGGCGGCTTCGTAAAGGGCGGTACCGCTCTTGAAGTTGCCTCGTACCTGGCTCTTGACCGCATTGAAGACGGCATTGTCGACGCGCTTCATAGCGGAGCTGAGTAGCATGTTTGCGCCCTCAGCCGCGCCACCCTTGAAAGTGGTGAAGTACTCATCCTGGTCCACGCCGATCACATAGACGCCTTCCTGGGCCGCGCCCAGGATGCCGCCGGAACCGGTGGGGCCACCAGCGCCGAAGATCACATCGGCGCCCTCGCTAACCTGGCTCAGTGCAGCGGTTTTGCCGCGGGCCGGGTCGGTGAAGCTATCGATGTATACGCCCAGGGTGTCGCAATCAGCGCAGACGTATTGCACGCCGTGCTCGTAACCGTTGCGGTACTTCTTGACCGGTGGGATCTCCATGCCGGCCACGATACCGGTGGTACCGGTCTCGCTCATCATGCCTGCCAGCGCGCCAACCAGGAAGCCCGCCTGATCTTCACGGAAAACCATGCCCTGCAGGTTATCAGGATAGTCCCCATAGGCGAAGTCCACAATGGCGAAGTTGATGTCGGGGTATTTCTGCGCCATCTTCTCGGTGGTCTCTCCCATCATGAAGCCTACGGTAATGATCATGTCGTAGCCTTCCTGGGCGAACTGCTCGATGTTCTTTTCATAGTCGGTCGGCTGCGCAGTTTCGATGAAAGAGGTTTCGGCGCCATATTTCTCGGCTGCACTGGTCATGCCCTCGTAGGCATACTGGTTAAAGGTGCCGTCGTCGACCTTGCCCACGTCAGTCACCAGACCGATGAGGTAGGGCGTACTGACGCCCTTCCAGTTCTGTAGTTCGATACCCAGAGCTGTGGCGGCTTGCCGTACCGGATCAAAGAAGGTATCATCGGCCTCGCCCACGCCTTCCCACTCGTAGATTTCGGAGACGGCCTCAGCCCCTGCTTCGGTGTCGACCAATTCCATCAGGGCTGTCTTATAGGCCTGGGCCACTTCAGCTGGCACATGGGGCCCGGCAGTTACGGTGTCGTTGGGAATATCATCGGTCAGGGCGATGACTTTGGTCTTTTCCTTGACATCGGGGTGGCTTTCCTCAATCTGGTTGCGAACATCGACGTAACTGGCGGCTGCATCGGCCTGGCCCCGGTAAACGGCCAGAGCGGCTGCGTTATGGGAGCCGGCGAAGAAGCTTTCACCCAGTTCTACGCCGTTCTCCTTCAGCAGCGCCGTGGGATAGAGATATCCGGAGGTGCTGGCCGGGTCGGTGAAGGCAAACTTTTTGCCCGCCAGATCCTCAACACTCTCGATGCCGGTATCGGCACCGGCGATAATCTGGCCGTTGTAAAACTGGCTGCCGAAGCGCATGGAGGTCAGCAGCAACTGGGCATCCGAGCACTTGTCCTTGGCGATTACATAGCTCAATGGCGCCAACCAGACCACATCTGCCTTGCCGGCACACATAGCCTCGATGGCGGCCGCATAGCTGGTGGCCACCGAAGAGTCGGTGTAGACACCCTTCTCTGCCAGGAGTTTATCCAGTGATTCGCCGCCGGCCACTATTTTCTGGCTGTCGCCGGACGGTACCATGATCACTGTCAAGGGATTGCTTTCGGTGCCCAGGTCACCGCCGGCAAACGGTTCGTCAGCTGGTGCCTCGGCCGGTTGCTCGACAGCCGGTTCTTCGACCGGCGCAGGGGTGGGGGGTTCATCTGTTTTGCCGCACGCTACCAGCAGCATAGAGACGATGATCAACGCTGCCAACAAGATATACAGACGCTTCTGCATGTTGAGTTTCTCCTCCTGTGGAGTAAAATTGGATACGGGTTACGATCGACACGTACGTTTGGAGAAAATTCGTCGTTTTGAGATTGACGAAAGACGCACTTGTTCGGGTACTACCCACCTGGAAGGCGTCGGTGGAGAGGTAATCACCAGAGCGGGCAGCCAACTCAGGTGGCTGTTTGGCCCGAGGTTTCAACAAACCATGAATTGGTCGCTTCTGCGCGATCACCTCCTCTCAGGTCTTGGGGACCGTGGATAAACTATCCAATCGCGGGAGTATACAAAGAAATATCAGAAGAAAGTTGATCTAATTATAAGTCATCATGCCTTTTCCTCCAACTTATGAAGATAGGCCGTGATTACCTGATGAATGGTTGACGGCGGTAGCTGGTATGGAACGAACTGAGTGCGACGGGCGAGCAACACAGCCGCCGGCAGATCTGCCAGATTTCGACACCAGATCAGGTGCCCGGCCTCTCCGAAGGCGCGTAGAATCTGATCCTGGTGGCGGTCGAAGCGGTCTGGATTTGAGACTCCTATGACAGGCAAGCCGCGACGCAATACCTCAGTCACCGTGCCCATACCACCATGGGTGATGACAAGATCAGCCTGATCGTAATAGGGCTCAAGTGAGGGCTCAAATCGAAACCATCGGGCATGGCGTGGCTCGATCAAACCGTGGCCAATCTGGATAACAGTGGTTTCATTCGAATCGGTTGCGATCTGGTCGGCTGCCTTGACCAGTGCGTCGAAATCGGTGGTGCCTACGGTGACGAAAATCATGGATGTGGCGGTGGGTCCGCTTGCGGGCTGTCAGACAAGCCTGCCCGCATAGATCGCTCTTGGGTACTGATCCTGAAGTTGGGGCCACTGCACGAAAAAGAGGTCGGAAAAACGGTAGACGATGCGACCGCTGGTACTCATTTCAAAGACCCTGGACGCAGATTCCAGCCAAACGATGCGGGCGCCCAGGAGCTTTCCGAGTACCATGGGTGGCACCGCGATCGAGGGACCGTTGGCCAGAACCACGTCGGGGCGAATCTGGCGCATGGTTGGCCACAGCTGTGAGGTGCTGCGCATTGTCTGCCAGGCAGCAACGGTCGAGGAGTCTGTTTTCCCCTCAACCTTGGTGCGAGGCCTGCCCGCCTGGTAAATCTCTCCAGGAAAACGAATCTTGCCCTCAGAGAGCCTGTCCTGCTCGGCTATCAGATAGTGATAGTCGTAGGAAGGACCGAGCTGATCAAGCAGGCGCAACATCTGCCGGGTATGGCCTCCCTCGCCAAGGACAACCAGGATGCGCAGTGGTTGTTTCATGATCAGCCGCGCCGGGAAGCATTCGCCCCGGTATCGGCGGAGTCAACCTCCTCTTTCTCGCTGTTGGGTTCGGACCAGAGGAATTCGGTGTGGCCTTCAACATCGTCAATTGACCAGGGTAGACCACCGAAGCGTTGCTGAGGCGCGTCCGGTCTTTCATCTCCGGCGACACGGAAATAGAGCTGGGCAATTCCCTCACGAACCTGTTCCCAGGTAAAACGCTCGACCGACAGGCGAGCGTTTTTTGCCAATCCTTTGGCCAGTACAGGGCGACGCAACACCTGTGCAGTGCCCGCCGCCATACGTTCGGCATCGTTCGGCCTGACAAGCAGGGCATCGACCCCATCATGTAATAACTCAGGGATTCCGCCCACATCGGTCCCGACGACGACCGTACCGCAAGCGGCTGCCTCCAAAAGGCTCTGGGGCAGGTTGTCCTCCAGGGCAGTCACCCAGATCACGCTGGCTTGTTGGATGAGTTGGTGTCGCTGATGGGTGGGCAGCCACGGCAGGTAGGCAACGGTATGCGCAACACCTGTGTCGTGGGCCAGCCGGTTCACCTCGTCGGCCAATGCGCCCTGTCCTGTCATCAGCAGGCGTGTTTCCGGAACAGTTTGCTGCAAGAGAGCCAGGGTCCGTAGCGCCATGGTCGGATTGGCATGGGGCTCCAGCGGCCCAGTCCAGATCACCATTGGAGGCCAGCTCTCCCTGGCGGTAAATGGGAAGTGTTCCAGCGGGATAAGGGTGCTTACCACTGTAGCATCGAGCCCGTAGCGGCGACAAATGCCCTGCAGGTATTCGCTGGTCACTGCGACGGCATCCATGCGGCGCCAGAGAGGGAAAACCCAATGGCTGCTCTGCTCCAGAAATGTCGCACCCGCGCCACCAGTGTAGGTCATCACAACCCGTCGCCCGAACAGCCTGCCCAATAGCCAGGCCAGAACAACAGGCAGATAGAAGCCCCAATAGCTGGCCGCGTAGGCATGAACGATATCGCAGCGGGGCACCGCCAGGAGCAGCCGCAAAACCACGAGCGGAACTTGCACCAGAGGGAGCAAGTGGATGCCGATGACAGGCAGGCGACGCACCAGCCCAACGTCGGTATTGACCTGGCGGACCGTGGCTCCTTCCTGGGCCAGAGACCGGCTGAGAAGTTCGGCCTGGATAGCCACGTCACCATCCCGGGGTGGGAAGGGACCGACGATACAGACGCTGGTTTTCTGGAAATCGAGGGGTTTCTTGTTCACGGGTTAATCGTTAATCAATGTTGTCGGCGATGAAGAAACGGCGTTTGCCTCCGGGGCCGGATGGAATCCGATCCACCAACTGGATGTCGAAGGCTGCCTCACCCTTGATCTGTTCATCGTCGATTCGCTGGCGAAGATAATCGACGACAGTTTCCGGACCCACATACTCGCCCAGGTCTATCAAGCTGTCCCCTCTTGTTTGATCAGGGCTTGCTGGCAGGTGACCGAAATCCTCTCCCGGTACCAGCGTAAACAGGATGTGCTCGGGCGCAGTCTGGCGAACCTGAAAGGCATCGATTCCTGGTGTTTTTCGAAACAGTGCTACAAAGAACCAGATTAGCAATGCCCGTCCACTCGGCAGCCAAAGCTGATCGCTGCTGCGGCCGGTGACATGGTCCAGTAAGGGAAGGCCTCGCCCGCACGGACAACTTTCACCGCGCAGGGCGCCAACGTCCTCGATGGCATAACGGACAAAGGGCATGGCCAAGTTGTTGAGATTGGTCAGGACGATCTGCCCTTCTTCGCCGGGCGCCAGTGGGTGCCCTTGATCATCCACTACTTCCAGGATGACCGATTCGACATTGATGTGATAGGCGTCGCAGTGCCCACATTGAAAGGCGACGTCCATACCATCACCACCATAGGTATCGAAGACCTGACACTGAAATACTCGTTCTGCGGTTTCCCGCTGGAAAGGCCAGAGGACCTCGCCGCTGGTCAGGATTGAGCGCAGAGGCATTTTGATGCCGCGCTGCTCAAATGCCTCGGCAAGACGATGGATGGTGGCCGGAAAGGTCCGTATGATTCTGGGTTGGAACTCGACAAGGGTCTCAATGGCGTCGTCAAGACGTTCGTCGTGGATGCCGAAGGAGAGGATGTGTACCATATTCATCAGGCGTTGCTCGACGCCCTGTAACCACCCGCCCTGAAACGCACCGATGGCGTGGTCGTGCATGACGTTGGCAAAGCGGATGCCTGGTTCAAGTCCTGCCCAGGCCCAACAGCGGTAGAGATTGGCCCATCGCTGGCCCTTTTCTGCCCTGGTCATGACATAACGAAATGGGGTCCCGGTGGATCCACTGCTGCTGTAGAGTACCAGGTCTGCGCGGTCGGTGTCCGCTGCTATCGTTTCCTCCGGAAAACCGTCGCGCAGTTGCTGTTTGTGGAGCAGAGGCAAGCGCTGTACATCCTCCAGTGTCCGGATATCAGCAGGTTGTACGCCGTGGGCATCCCAGAGATTGCGGAAAAGAGGAACTCCCTCGTAAGCATGGGAGACCAGCCGCTGCAGCTTTTGCTCCTGAAGGGCACGCAGTTGCTGCGGCGACCACCACTGGCTGCGTTCAAGATCCAGCAGATGGCGTCGAACCGGCATGTGGCGGACTCGTTCGGCTACAGGCATGCCAAGGTTGCGCACAATGCCCACATAGAAACGCTCCATGGAGGAAGGTGCAGCTGGCAAGGCACGATGGTTGCTAGTCGGAACCATCGTCGGGGAGGGCTCTGGTGTCACTGATTCGCCCCTGCCACCCTGACTCATCGTTTTATTATCCAGTTCCATTGTAGTCCAGGTCGTTGCGCCAGCTACAAATCATGTTGCCGGCGGAGTCAGGGAATTGTACCATGGGCGAACACAAGCGAGCAACTTCGATCAGGAACCGCCCGACCTGAAGAACTTCACTTTTGATTCTGACAAAGAAAGCGCGAACGTAGTGATAACTTGTCAGATGCAATGATCTACGCAATAATTGGACCGTGTTTCAGTTGAATGAATCCAGCCGGCTGGGCAAGTTGGCGCCCTATTCGAATATCATATTGGCTCTGTTGGCGTTGCTTCTTGGCGTGCTGTTAGGCCTGTTTATCGTCACACCGGCGTTGGATGGTTTCGGCGGTCCTCTGGATCGGCTGTCCGATTTGCTGCTACCTGTGATGGGGGCCGCAGTACTGGCAATGGTGGGCTTGTTCAGCCCGTTGGCAGCCCTTCTATTATGGCTGCTGCTGGCACCCTACAGCTCGCATATTCCGCTCGATATCTCATTGGGTGCCGGCATCCCCGATCTGTCTCTGACCCGCTTCATGGCTGGTTTTCTGCTCCTGTTGGTCCTTGCCCAGGCAGCGCGGGGCCGTCTGAAACTGCGGCCTTTAACGTGGGCAGATCTGGCCTACGGCGTCTTCCTGTTTGCCCTGGGTCTGGGTGCCTTCCAATCGCAGTTGGGCACGACTTTCGCAATTCAGTCCATTCTTGACGCCTATCTGGTGCCCTTTTTGGCGCTCTACCTGGCCCGTCAGATCGTGCGTGATCTGGGAAACTTGCGATGGTACACAGTGGCGCTGACCATCGTGGGGGTTTCCTTTGCCTTTCTCATTATCCGGGAACAAATAACCGGTGAGGTCTTGTTGCATACCAAAGAATCGGCTGCCTATAGCCGGAGTTTTCGCAAGATCGTCAGCCTGATGGGCAACGCTGCGCCCATGGGGGTGTCGACTGCGCTCACCTTGCCGTTGGCACTGGTGGCACTGGTCCAGGCCTGGTATGCCAGGGAACTGCCGCCCCGCCGACGGTACCTGGCTGTGATCCTGCTGGCTCTCGCTACCGGCATCATCGCCTTGGCTGTCTACATGACCTATAACCGGGCCAGTTGGCTTGGCATGGCATTGACGGTATTGGCTCTGCTTCTGCTGCGTCCGAGATCGCGTCGAGTCTTGTTGCCCGTGCTTCTGGTAGCAGCGATCGGTGGTCTGGTTTTTTGGCAGGCCGTGGCCTCCAGCGCCGCTGTCAACGAACGGCTACTGGAGGATGCTTCCCTTGGTTATCGTGCAACTGCTGCGAACATCGCCTTTGAAATCGCACGCAGCGATCCGATTTTCGGCGTAGGCTACTTTAATTTTGGTCCTATTGCCAAGGCCAGTTACGGGTGGGATCCTTTGGGTCAATTTGGTGTCTTTCCCCCGGCCCACAACACCTTCCTGTTTCTCCTGGTGTCGGGTGGCCTCTTTGCGTTGCTGGCCTACCTGGCCTGGATGGCACTGGTTGCCTGGGGCGGGATAGGTCGATACGCGCTGACTGCCAGGATCGATCGGCCTGAGGTGGCGATGGGGAAGCGGGATGCGCTTGCTGCCGGCGCAGCAGTCTATCTGACCTATTTCCTCGCGTCTGCCACCTTTGACAACGCGGAGGCGATCATCATGAACCTTATCTTTTATATGACCTTGGGGGCTATCTGGGGCGCAACCGAGTCGATGAAGTAACAGCGGACACTGCGGGTGGAAGGTCATCGGTGCGCGACCGACAGCACGGGACAGCGGGCATTATCGAAGACTTCCTTTGATACATCCCTGGTCCATAGCCTGCGAATCCGGCTGACCGGCTGCGTGCGGCCAATGACGATAAGATCGTAGTTTCGCTCCTCAGCCTCCGCCAGGATTTCATGGGAGATGCTGCCGTGGCGCAGCTTGAGCACCGTCGGGATCTCGCGATCGACAAAGGCCGCTGACGCTTTTCGAAGATGCTGGGCGACAGGTGTATCCGTTTGCAGAAGTTCCGCCAGCTTTTCTTCCATTGTTGCCAGACCGGTGTAAAGGCTTGGCAGGGGGTCGGTCACATGGAGCAGGGTAACTCTGGCGTTGGCCCCCATCGCCAGACGTGCGGCCAGGCTAACCGCGCCATTTTCATTTTCCCGGCCTGCCAGACAGAGCAGAATTCGTTCTACCGATGGCCTTTCCCTTTTGACAACCATGATAGGGGCTGGCACGCGGTTGGCCACCGAACGAACCACCGAACTGGGAAAAAGATCGGTGAGCCCGCTCTCGCGTTCTCCCATAATTACCAGATCATAATTGTTGGTCTCGATGTGATGGGCAATCTGCTCTTCTGGTTTTCCCTGAAGGGTCAGACCTTCTATCTCCAGTCCAGGTAACAATCGCATTGCCTGGGAAAGGGTTTCCCGTGCCTCGGTCTCGTCAACCGGTTGATCCGATACGTTCAGTACGGTGACTACGCCGGGCATCAGGCGACTGATTACGCCGGCGTAGCGAACTGTCGGTGCAGCAAAGGGCATGTCAGCAACACATACAAGAGTTCTCATCTGTCTTCATCCCTGCCTTTTTGGTTGATGTAGTGCCAACCAAGGGGAAATACATTTTCCCGTTGATCCTGATGTATCAGAAATCGTTTTTTCATAGCCCGGGCATGTTGATCCCCAGGAGTTGGGCCGCCATCAGCAAGGCGCCAAACAGGGGCAGTATCGAAAACAACAGCCGGATGCGGGGGCCGGCAAAATAGTTGGTGGATACGGCGCCAATCTGTGCCCCGATCGCGCCCCCTGTCCCCATCACCAGAGCGATCATGATGTCAACGTTACCCTTGACCGCATGGGTCAGAGTGCCGTAGCTTGCCGAAATCACAATTTCGAAGAGGTCGGTGCCAATGGCCACGTGGGTGGGCATGCCCACGACGTATACCAGCAGTGGCATGCGAATGAAGCCTCCGCCAACACCCAGTGTGCCAGCCAGAACACCTGAGATGAAACCCACTCCCAACACGACCCATAGCGAGATCGCACCGATCCCGGAGGCAGGAAAGGACACCATTGGCCACAATTGAATGCGGTGCATGCGTTGGGTGATATTTCTGAATGCCACGGCATCCTGGGCGTCCAATCGCTGGATTCGCACCATGCGCATCGCCTGCAGGCTCTCCCAGGCGGTAAAGGCGCCGATGACCAGCAGAATCACAATATAGGTGATACCGATGACCTGATCGACCATGCCGATGCGTTGCAACTCCTCCACAATCCTGGCGCCCAGCTCAACGCCAGGGATTGTGGCCAGGACCATGACCAGGCCCAGCTTAAAATCTACATGCCCCAGGGTGCGGTGACGCTTTGCTGCCACGATCGATTTCCCGGTCATGTGGGCCAGATCGGTGCCGACAACGAAGTTCATTGGCACGCCGGCCAAAAACATCATCGGCGATGCGATGAAGCCGCCGCCAACGCCAAAAAAGCCACCCAGGACTCCGACCAGAAATCCAATAGCTAATAGGTAGAGGGGATCGATAAATACATCAGCGATCGGGAAGTACATTGACTCTCCCTATTCCAGACCTAGACGTTTCAATATGGCTGATACAATCAGGTCGAACACCGCGGCCTGGACCACGATCAGACCCAAGCCAATAAAGGCGTACAAAAGCAGATTGTTGTTGTAGAGAAGGGTCAGTCCTTCCCCAAAGAAGCGCAGGACCACGAGCAGATAGATGACAACCAATACTGAGAAGATGGTGAGCTCGATCACGAAACGGAGCAGCAATCGCTTTTGGCCTGTTTTCATGAGCTGACTCCCTGGAGCCTGGGATAAGGTACGATAGCGTTCAGTGGTCGACTAATTTGTGGTGCTTGATTATACTCTGCCCTTTTCTTTCGATCAAGTCGCCGAAATTCACTTGCCAACCACGCGACACTGATTGTATAATTGAGCAGTCCACATTATGTATCTTATCGTCCCAGGTTCTCGAGAACAGGATAGAACCCCGAGCGGTTGTGATCTCTCGCCGCTGTCGCAGGAGAGTCTCTATGTCCAAAAAGTCTGAAGATAACGGCAGTCACGACTCTGGCGAGGATCTGCCGGTAGATGAGCGAGCCATATCCAAGACGACTCTGGACGAATCTCATCAGGCTGCCGTGAACGAAACAAAAATGATTGCACTGGACGCCCAAACTGACGCCGGTACCCTCTCTGACGATGTGGCTGTGGAGTCTTTGGTTGGCGCGGCCCGGGAAGAAGCGGAGTCGCTCGAACCGGCCTCAACCACCGCTCAAGTGGCTGATCTGCCGATGATTGAGGAGGAATCGATACCACCACCGAGGCGCGAGATGCCTGGTGAGGTTCCGCCGGGCGCTGCCGCACCGCCCCTGGTGGTCGAAACAGATAGATCAGGCAGTTCCACCGCCGGGTGTCTGCAGAGTGTTGCCATGATGGTGGTCGGGGCACTCCTGGGAGCGGCGTTGGTATTGAGCATCTTGTTTGCTATCAACCGAGATCTGAGCTGGGCGCCCCGAAGTGATGTCGATCTCCTTGCTGACGAGGCCAAAAATCTGCGGACTGGCCTGTCTGTGGTGGGAGGAAGCGTTCAGATATTGCAGAATCGAGCAGGCAGCCTGGAAGATGCTGCAGGTTCTCTGGAAGGTTCCGTCGACAGCCTGGATGATGCGCTGGAATCGTTGCGGGAGTCCTCCATGGATCAAGCTGGGCTACTCGATAGCCATGGGTCGCGGCTGGAAAATGCCGAAACCGGATTGTCTGAAACGAGAGGTGGGATCGTTTCCCTGAGGCAAAAGGTGAGCGTTCTCGATCCATTGCAAACCCAGGTGAACACGTTGGACGAAAGAATCGCCGGTGTGGCCGGGGATGTGGTTACCTTGCGGGATGAGTTGGGGACGGTCGATGGTGACCTGCAGGCTCTCGGCGGCCAGGTCGATGAAATGGCTCAAAGTACTCAGCGGTCTGAGGAGTTTCTGGAGGGCCTTCAGACTCTCCTGGCTGCACTTTATCTGGAAGACCCTGCGGTGACCCGCGCGATCACTCCTTCACAGGCGATCACGATACCTGAGTCGCTTGCAGCCGGAGAAATATTTACAGTTACGGTTGTTCCCACCGGGACCATCATTGCCGGCGACGCCATCACCGAATCTGTCCAACTCACCGCGACGCCAGCAGTCACCGACACCGCTACCTTGACGGGAACGCCTGCGGTTGATCTGGTCTCGCCAGATGTCACAGCGGCGCCGACTGAGACACCCGCTCCGACCGAGAGTCCGACGGCGGCGCCTGTCTCTCTCAGTGGCAGCAGTCGCATACAGGGAGTTATCTTCGAGGACTTGAATCGAAACGGGTTGTGGGAGGACGAAGCCGAAGCCGGGTTGCCGGGGGTTCAGGTCGTTCTTCTGACGTCTGGTCAAACTGAAGTTGCCAGCGCCATTACCAATGAGACAGGAGAATTTGCTTTTGACCGGGTTGAGCCAGGTTTGTATGTTGTGGTGCAGAGGGACCCAGAGGGATATACCTCGTCGACACTCAACACACTGACGCTGATCCTGCGGGATGGTTCGATTACGAACGTGCATTTCGGTGATTTTCCGGACGACCAATAATCGTTCTTCCGTTGTTTGAGGCGATTGTTGGGAGAGTTTGCACCGGAATCGTTTCCACCAAAAGAACTTTCGGTTGGGGATCGCGCCTGACGGTGGCCGGTTGGCAGGATTTAACATAACAGAGCGCCAATTGGCGCTCTGTCCGCGGAGTACCTATGCCTCCAGAAGAAACCCAACGACGCGCCAAAGTGCGTTACACCCGAGAGCTGGGATTCCGGCAGGTGGTGAGCCTTGGCCTTCGTGCCGCCCTGCCCGTCGTAGCTTTTCTTTCGCTGGGTGAAACGGTTCGGCTAAGTGGTGCAGATGCAACGCTGGCCCTTGTGCTGGCTGTCGTTGTCTGGCTTCCCACGATCTTGAGTTACCTGGAACTGGCGCAGCACACACCAGTCGGTGGCATCTACGAGACCATCGCCAAGCAGAAAGAAGGCTTTTTCCCCTTTGTGGCCACCTGGGTCTTCCTGTTAGCTCTTTTGCTTGCAGCGGGATTGCTCGCTCGCCAGACAGCCAGGCTGCTCATTCCCGGCTTGGCTCCCTTTCCGCTGTTAGCGACCAGCCCATACGCTATCCCCATCCTTGCAATCGTTGTTCTGCTGGTCGCGTTCTTGATCGCCATTTTCCGCCGGCGCCCATGGCACAGGGCAGACGATGCGATTCTGTTCGGTGGAATCGTCGCGATTCTCATTGTATTCGTGGTGTCCCTGGTTGGTGAGGGCTTTCCGCGGCCCACAGGCAGTCTCGGTACACCCGGGTTCGGCGGCGCATTGACGGGTGCGTTGCCGCTCATCCTGATCGTGGGAGTCGTCGAAGCGGTCGGCGAGTGGAAGGCTGATCTTCGGCGTACGGGCGGGGACAGCAACAAGTTTTCCCTTTTTACCCTGGCGATCCTGGTTGTCCTCACGGCGCTCATCCTGATCGCAAGTCTCCGGATGGATCCCTTTCACCTGGCGACCGGGGGGCTGGCGGCGGTGCTGAATCAAGCTAATCTGCAAGCAACCTGGCTCGTCGTCACAGTCTTGTTTACGCTCCTGCTGATCAATGCCATGAGCTCATTGCTGCTTCGGGCAAACCGAATTCTGCGCCAACTGGCCAGGGAAGGATTTCTTCCCGATCGGCGAGACAAAAAGAGAAATTATTCAGCAGGAGTACTCACGGCCGCCTTGCTCGCCGCGTTTGCTGCGTTGCTGGAGGGCAATACGGGCTTTGCGGCTCTGACCGGCATGGCGTTGCTCTTCGCAGCCTGCGTTAACTTTGCCGACATCTTTTTCCGTCCCAAAATACCTGAGGACCCGGGCGAAAGCAAGGCGCAGGGATTGTTCCGCCTGCCCTTTCCACCCCTGATACCGGCAGCTGGTTTGGTCGCTACCCTGTTATTGAGCACTGTGGCAGGGTTGGTGCCCTATATCAGCATTGCAGTTGCCCTGGCCGCCGCTTTTTTGATCTTTTTGCTTTTCGGCCGTGATGCCCACAAGGAAGCGCAGGAAGTCAAGGCCACAATCCGCAAGGAAGCTGCGGAATCCGAGGTGGTCGTTGATCGATTCCGGGTCTTGGTGCCCCTGGTAGGGACACCAGCCGAACACCGCGCCTTGCTGCGACTTGCCACCGATATCGCCCGGGCCGAGGATGGCGAAGTTTTGGCAGTTCAGGTCATTTCCCTACCACCTCAATTGACCCGAGCGGAAGGCGCACGGATGGCCAGGGAACGTACTCAGCTCCTGAATTGGTCGCTGGGCCAGGTTACCGGTGATGTGCCCTTTACACCGATAACCCGCATCGGGCGCGATCCAGGACATGCGATTGTGGATACTGCCCGCGAAGAAGATGCGGACATGATCCTGATTACCTGGCGGCCGGAGGAGTCAACCGAAAACGAGAATGGCGATCTTGATACAAGAAGCGCGAATGAACGACGGCGTCTGGTCGGTCAGCTCGTGCAGGGCACGCCCTGCACAGTCGTAGCTCTGGATGGCGAACTCAAGCAGCAAACCCAACGTATTTTATTGCCTACGGCCGGTGGCCCACATGCCCGGGAGGCGGCTGGTCTTGCCCTGAAACTGGCACGGATATGGGACGCTCAAGTGGTTGGTGTCTACATTGTGAGGAAGGGGCCGAATGAGCTAAATGCCAGCAGGGCACGCGATCTCGTGAAGAGCACCTTTGAGGACCTGCCTGACGCCGATCACGCAAGAATCAAACTTGTCAACAGTCAGGAACCCATCGCGGCAGCTCTGGTCGAGGAAGCCGAGCAGCAATATGATCTGATTATGTTGGGCGCGACCAACGAGGGCCTGCTGGACCGGGTGTTGTTCGGGGATATCCCCCATCAGGTGGTGGAACGCACCGAAACGCCAGCGATCATGGTGCGTTCGGCTCAACCCGAGCGGGAGGCATTTGCTCGACTCTGGTGGGATCGCACTCAGAGTCTACTGCCCGTGCTGGACGGCGAGGAGCAGTTGGCTTTGCACCGCACGTTGCAGGCGGGTGCCAATCCCAGTGTGAGTTACTTCGTGCTCATCGTGCTGTCGGCGATCATTGCCACCCTGGGCCTGTGGCAGAATAGTGGTGCTGTTATCATCGGCGCGATGCTTGTGGCGCCCCTGATGACTCCCATCATGGCGACAAGCCTTGGCATCGTAATGAGCGATGCAAGGATGATTCGCATTTCCGTGGAAGCCACGGTGAAAGGGGTCGCGGCAGGCATTGGCGTTGCACTTATCATCAGCCTGATCGTTCCGGAAATGCGGATCGGTAGCGAGATCATGTCTCGAACCCAACCTACCGTGTTGGACCTGGTCATCGCTCTGGCATCAGGGGCTGCAGGGGCCTACGCCATCGGGCGCAAGGAGGTCTCGGCAGCCCTGCCTGGTGTGGCCATCGCCGCTGCCTTGATGCCTCCTCTCTGCACCGTTGGCATCGGCCTGGCCTTGTTTTCGGGAGCGATCGCCGGTGGCGCGATGCTGCTTTTTCTCACCAATCTGATCGCGATTACGATGGCCGGTGGGCTTGTCTTCCTCCTTCTTGGGGTCCGTCCATTGAAGGGAAGTCGCACCGACCAGCAACGCCTCAAGCGAAGCTGGTGGATCGCCCTTTTGTTGCTGGTACTCATCAGTATTCCACTAACCCTGATCGGGATTGGCAGTGTTGAGGAGGTCCGGTTCGAGACCGCGGTAAAGAAGGTGATGAATGCGGCGCTGGATCCCTATGCCGATAGCCAACTGCTGGAAGTTCGGGTGGATCGCCGCGGCAAGGTACTGAAGGTCTATGCCCGGGTATCTTCTACCGCAGAAGCCATTGATCCTCTGATCGTGGAAGAGATGAGCCAGGAACTGGCCGAGGAGACTGGACGGCCCGTCCACCTCGAGGTTGATGTTCAGCCGGTGATCAGGTTGAAAGCGCGCAGTCCATGACGCTTTTTGGTCGCTATCGGCCCATCGTTGGCGATTGGGCCGCTTTCCAGGAGGCGTTGCGGCGCCCACTTCCCACCTGCATTTGGACCAATACGCTACGCATCACTCCCGATCGGCTGGCCGCACTTTTGGCACAGGCGGGCATCCAGGTGGAACCCCTTCCCTGGTACCCCAGTGCTTTCAAGCTGGCGCCGGATGTCCTGGAGAACACCCAATCAATAGCCAGGGATTTCAGGCCTGGTCGCCGCTGGGAGTTCCTGGCTGGACTTTACCATGTCCAGGAGGAGGTATCCTTGTTGCCCGTCGTGCTCATGGATCCACAACCTGGCGAACGGGTATTGGATCTGTGCGCGGCGCCAGGCAACAAGACAGCCCAGGCGGCGGTCACGATGGCCAATCGAGGCACGGTTGTTGCCAATGACCGCAGCTTCCTTCGCATGCGGGCGACTCGACAGGTCCTGGAGCGATTAGGTTTGGTCACTGTTTCCACGGTGACCTCCAATGGTGCCAGCTTTCCTGGCGAAGCTGGTCTGTTCGATCGTATCCTGGTCGATGTTCCTTGCACCTCTGAAGGCACCTCTCGCAAGAAACCGGCGATCCTGGATGAGACCGGTGCAGACCGCTTTCGCGCCAGGAGTGGCATTCAACGGGCCCTGTTGCGCCGGGCTGTTGCGCTATGCAGGCCTGGTGGGCGCATCGTCTATTCAACCTGCACCTATGCCCCCGAGGAAAACGAGGCCGTTGTCGATGCCCTTCTGCAGGAGTCGATGACCGCTGAAGAAGGCCCGTTGCTCCGCTTGTTGCCAGCCCGCATTACTGGCTTCCACAGCTCGGACGGCCTCACAGAGTGGAACGGGTTACGCTTCCACCATTCCCTGCAGCATACCATGCGAGTCTGGCCGCACCAGAATAACAGTGGCGGTTTTTTCGTTGCTCTGTTGGAAAAAGAGGGTGTCCCAGCCGAACCTCAGGATATGGCATCAGCCATGGCAGCAGATGAAGAGGATAGCTCTCCCTGGCTGGCGTTGTTGGAGGAACGATTTGGGATCCCTTCAACAGCCTTCGCTGGCTACCGGGTTTTGCGGCGCAGCCGGGATGGTATCACGGTGACAAGCGGCGATCATCAGGCACCTGATCGACCAAAGCCCGATGCTACAGGGCTCTTTTTCATGCGCACTCACATGAGATATCCCAAGCTGACAACCGGGGCCGCAATGTTGTTTGGACCGGCTGCTACCCGCAATGTCATCGAACTGGATGAGGAACAGGTCCAGGCATACCTTGCCCGGCAAACTATCGCTGTTTCTGAAGCCCAGAGCCAACGCTGTACAGATACCGGGTACGTGCTTGTGCGCCACCAGGATGCGGTCCTGGGGGTCGGACTCTACTTTGCCCAGGGGACCGGGATGGGTGGCCATGTGCGCAGCCTCTACCCCAAAGCCTGGAGTCCTTTTTTGTGACGAGGCGGGTGGCTGAATTGGTCTGCATTCGTCGGGATGATCTGTCGATTGCCCGCGACTCGACTTGACAGTCCGGTAGTCTTGTGTTACCATCCCGTCACTTCTGATCGAGGCAATAAGATGGCTACCTTGCCTGCGCACTGCCAATTGAATTGTCAAGAAACTCACGCCGATAGCGTGTTCTTAAGTTTGCACCCGCTCCTGAACGAATTCTGGTGCGGGTTTTATTTTGCCTTCTATTTTACAGGCGAAACAAACGCGCTCCACATCAGGGCTGAAACGATGTCCTGAGCGAACCGGCCAAGAGACAAGACCGAACACAGCGTGGAGCGCAAGCCCCACGCTTTTTTGTTGTACTACGCTTTGGAGACCTATGTCCAATCGAGGCGTTCGCGGCGCCATAACTGTCGACCATAATACGTCTGAGGCTATTTTGCAGGAGACCCGTCGCCTGCTGGCGCTCATGATTCAACTCAACGAGATCAAGCCAGGAGATGTGGCAAGCGTCATCTTCACCACGACCCGGGACCTGACGGCCGAATATCCTGCCCTGGCAGCCCGTCAGCTAGGCTGGTTGGACGCGCCCTTGCTTTGCGGGCATGAAATGGATGTGCCGGGTGGCCTTCCACGCTGTGTGAGGGTGCTGATTGACTGGAATACCGAGCGTGCCGCCGACGAGATCGTGCACGTCTACCTGCGTGGCGCACGCAATCTTCGACCGGATAAAGCTACCTTGCCGCCGGTAGATATGCAGTCACTTGAGTCCTGGATCGAGGACAAGGTTGATACCTGGCGCGGCCAGCAATCGGCCAAAAAGGAGACCCGCATGAAAGTTATCGCCTTCCAGGGTGAACCTGGCGCCTATTCGGAGCAAGCCATCCGCCAACATTTCGGGGATACGGTCGTTTCATTGCCCTGCCGCTCCTTTGAGGGAATCTTTGCAGCGGTAGATTCGGGTGAAGCCGATTTCGGTGCTCTGCCTGTAGAGAATTCGCTGGCAGGATCGATCAACCGGGCCTATGATCTGTTGCTGGAGCATGATTTGAGGGTCTGGGGCGAGATTTTGCTTCCCGTCCGCCATAACCTGATGGCCCCATCGGGAAGCACACTGGACAGCATCACTACCGTTCGCTCCCATCCCCAGGCCCTGGCGCAGTGCGAACGCTGGCTCACCCAACGTGGTCTCCAGGCGGTTACCTGGTACGATACGGCTGGAAGCGCCAAGGAGTTGGCAGCCAATCCGGAAGCCGGCGTAGCTGCCATTGCCAGTCGCCTGGCCGCTGAGACCTACGGGTTGGAGATTCTGGCCGAAGGTATCGAAGATCTGAGCTTCAACGTTACCCGCTTTTTCCTCATCGGCAAGGGGGATCCTCCCGTGACGGGCGAGGCGAAGACCTCGTTGGTTTTCGCCGTTTCCCACGAGCCGGGCTCACTATATGCGTGCATGGGTGAATTTGCTACCAGGGGCATCAACCTGACCAAGCTGGAAAGCCGTCCCCGGCGAAATCGACCATGGCATTACGTTTTTTACCTGGATTTTGAGGGCCATTGGCAGGATCCCGCATGCCAGCAAGCATTGGTGGGATTGTTGTCTCGGGCCGCGTTTGTGAAATTGCTTGGTTCATACCCCGCCGCAACAAAGATCGATGAAAACGGCGACACGGGGCAGAGCGAGCTGCTGCAGATATAAGGGCAAGGTGCAACTATGATTGTTGTTATGAAACAGGGCTCAACAGCTGCCGAGATTGGAGCAGTCATCGCCAAGGTAGAGGACTTGGGCCTGTATCCTCATCCAATCTATGGCGAAACCCGTACCGTGGTGGCTGTGGTCGGCCTTGTGGGCGACCTTGACGAAAACGTGTTTCAGATGTTGCCAGGGGTGCGTACAGTTACCCGCATTGGCCACTCCTTCAAGTTGGCAAGCCGCCAGACCCAGGAAGATGATACCACCATCCAGTTCAACGGCACATCAGTGGGCGGCAAGAAGGTGGTTGTGATGGCTGGGCCGTGCGCCGTTGAGGATCGGGTCCAACTGATGGAAACGGCTCATGCGGTCAAGGAGGCCGGAGCAACCTTGCTTCGAGGCGGCGCCTTCAAGCCGCGCACCTCGCCCTACTCCTTTCAGGGATTGGGCCTGGCGGGCCTGGAATTGCTGGCAGAAGCCCGGGAGGCAACAGGCCTGAGGATCGTCACCGAAGTGATGACTCCAGATGCAGTAGCAATGGTAGGCCGCTATGCCGATGTCCTTCAGATTGGGGCCCGCAACATGCAGAACTATGGCTTGCTCAAGGCAGTGGGGCAGTCTCAGCGGCCTGTCTTGCTCAAACGAGGCATGATGAGTACCGTCCAGGAACTGCTCATGTCTGCCGAGTACATTCTGGCCCAGGGCAACTACCGGGTGATGTTATGCGAACGGGGCATTCGTACCTTTGAGCCCATGACTCGAAATACCTTTGATTTGAACGCTGTGCCATTGCTGAAACAACTCAGCCATCTTCCTGTGATCGCTGACCCGAGCCACGGCACGGGGCGCTGGGACCTGGTAGCACCCATGGCCAAGGCGGCTGTTGCCTGTGGCGCTGATGGTATTATTGTCGAGGTTCATCCCAATCCGGACCAGGCGGTTTCCGACGGTCCTCAGAGTCTCAAACCAGCGCGGTTTGCCAGGATGATGGAAGAACTGCGTTTAGTCGCGGAGTCCGTCGGCCGGACGCTATAGAGAGGATATTCTCATGATCATCGTAATGAAGTCAGGTGCATCCGCTGCCGACCTCGATCGGGTAACCAATCGGGTTTCCGATCTGGGTTTCCAGGTACATCTGAGCCAGGGTGCCGAACGGACAATCATCGGTGTCATTGGTGATGAGCGTCACCTGGAATCTGCTAACTTCGAGGTGATGGACGGTGTCGAAAAGACGGTCACCATTCTTCAACCATTCAAATTGGCCAGTCGTGACTTTCGCCCCGAAGACACGGTGATCTCCCTGAATGGAGTGCAGATCGGCGGCAAGGAGCTGGCCATCATTGCAGGCCCATGCAGCGTGGAAAACCGCAGTCAGCTTCTGGAAACAGCCCATGCCGTCAAGGAGGCCGGGGCTACCCTGCTGCGCGGCGGCGCGTATAAGCCGCGTACCTCTCCTTACTCCTTCCAGGGTCTGGGATTAAAGGGCCTGGAGATACTGGCGGAGGCCAGGGAGGAGACTGGCCTTCACATCGTTACCGAGGTCATGTCGCCTGACAAGGTGCCCCTGGTGGCGGAGTACGCTGATGTGCTACAGATAGGCGCGCGCAACATGCAGAACTATCCGCTGCTTCATGCCGTGGGCAAGACCCAGAAACCGATCCTGCTCAAGCGGGGCATGATGAGCACCATCCAGGAATTGTTGATGGCCGCGGAGTATATTCTCTCCGACGGCAACTTCAAGGTCATGCTCTGCGAACGGGGTATCCGGACCTTCGAAACGTTCACCCGCAACACGACCGACATCAACGCCATTCCAGCGCTCAAATCCCTGAGCCATCTGCCTGTCATCGGCGATCCCAGCCACAGTACCGGCAGGTGGAGCCTGGTGGAGCCTGTGGCGCGTGCATTGGTGGCAGCCGGGGCCGATGGTCTCATCGTCGAGGTACACATTGATCCTGAGAACGCGCTTTCAGATGGCGCCCAGAGTCTCAAGCCGGAGCGCTTTGCTGCACTCGTCGAAAGCTTGAAGCCCATTGCCGCAGCGGTCGGACGCGAATTATAGGATACCTGATTGGCAAGGGCTGTATCTGCGCAGTCTCACATTCAAGTTCAAGCGCCCGGTAATCACACCATTTCGAGCTTATGATCCTAAAACCTCACGACAAGCCTCTCGATAACCTGACTGTTGCGATCGCAGGCCTGGGCTTGATGGGTGGGTCACTGGCCATGGCATTGCGGGGAAAGGTGGGTCGTGTCGTGGGCATTGCGCGCCGAAGGGAAACGATCGAAGAGGCTCTGGCCATTGGTG
The DNA here is from genome assembly GCA_034717495.1 of Chloroflexota bacterium. Lineage (NCBI taxonomy): Bacteria > Bacillati > Chloroflexota > Chloroflexota bacterium. Next base: position 154,365 of record JAYELL010000057.1, read on the forward strand.
CCATCGATTCCGGCCACACCACCCTGGCGGCAGGATTGCCCGAAGCCGATGTGATTGTCCTGGCAACACCGGTCAGCGTAATTATGCAGCAGATCGATGAGGTCGGCAGACTGGCGGTGCAGGGTATTCTGCAACCGGGGATAGTCCTGACCGATATGGGTAGTACCAAGAAGGTCATCTGTGACGCCATGGCCACCCTGCCTTCGTCCGTGGAGCCGGTGGGCAGCCACCCCATGTGTGGGAAAGAAACCTCAGGGTTGACTGTTGCCGAGGCTGGACTCTACCAGAATAGACCCTGGGTGATAACCTCCCTTGATCGCACGGCTCCCGGGGTCGTTCCTGTGGTGGAGTCCCTGGCCAAAGCGGTTGGTGCCCGCCCGATACATCTGGACTCGCAACGCCACGATCGAATCGTAGCAGCCATAAGCCACCTTCCCTACACCGTTTCGGCAGCTCTGTTTGCCGGTGTGTATGAAGCCAGTCAGAGCGACGATCGAACGCTTGAGCTGGCGGCCAGCGGTTTTCGTTCCAGCACCCGGTTGGCAGGCAGCGATGCACGCATGATGAGCGACATTCTGTTGACGAATCGAGCTGCCGTGTTGGCACAGCTCGAATGGTTTCAGGCACAGTTAACCCAACTGCAAACACTGATCGCCGATGGGGATGGAGATGCCCTGCAGTCTGCATTGGCGACTATTCGTGACAGACGAAATGCATTCTTGCAGGATTGTGGCTGATGATGCAGTCGGCAATGAAGGGGTAGGAGCCAGAAGACTTCACTTATGAACTTGATCATTCATCCACCTGAGAAACTCCGGGGCACAGTGCGGATGCCCGGCGATAAGTCGATTTCCCACCGGGCTGCCATCTTCGCTGCCCTGGCAGAAGGAACAAGTACCATCTACAATTTTCTGCCCGGTGGCGACTGCCAGGCAACGTTGGCCTGCCTGCGGGCGTTGGGCGTTGCTATCGAGGAGCCCGCACCTGCCACGGTGAAAATCGAAGGAGTGGGGCTGCGTGGTTTGCAGGAACCGGCCGTATGTCTGGACTGTGCGAACTCCGGAACCAGTATGCGCCTGCTGGCAGGGGTACTGGCGGGACAGCCATTCATGAGTATTCTGGATGGCAGTGAGCAGCTTCGAAGGCGGCCTATGGGCCGCATAACGCAGCCTCTTCAGCAGATGGCAGCCACGGTGTTGGGAAGGCAGAATGCCACGTTGGCGCCGTTGGCCTTCCGCGGTGGCGGCCTTCATCAAATCGATTACACGATGCCGGTGGCAAGTGCCCAGGTGAAATCTGCAATTTTGCTGGCGGGGTTATTCGCCGATGGCCTGACGGTGGTTCGGGAACCAGGTCCAGCCCGCGACCACACCGAGCGACTGTTGCGAGTCATGGGCGGGCCGGTGCATGTTTACGGTTCGGTGATCAGCATCGAGCGGCCGCGCACAGCTTTAACTTCGGTGGAGATGACTGTTCCAGGAGATATCTCTTCCGCGGCTTTTCTGATAGCAGCCGCGCTGATCACCCCTGGTGCCCAGATCACTGTCGCCGGCGTCGGCGTCAACCCGCGCCGTACCGGAATCCTGGAGATCTTTCGTGAGATGGGCGCCGATTTGGAAATTTCGAACGAGCGCCAGGATCATGGCGAACCGGTTGCCGACGTTACGGCGCGGCATGGTCAACTGCGCGGGATCGAAATCGGTGGTGACCTGATCGTTCGGGCGATCGACGAGCTTCCTATTGTAGCAGTTGCTGCGACCCAGGCCCATGGTCGGACCCTGATCCGGGATGCCGCCGAGCTGCGGATCAAGGAGACCGATCGAATCGCCACCATCGTATCGCAATTGCGCCGCCTGGGCGCCACCATCGAGGAGCAGCCCGATGGGTTTATCGTGGATGGCCCGACCCAGCTTGGTGGTGCGCCGGTGCATAGCCATGGCGATCACCGCCTGGCCATGGCGCTTGCCGTTGCTGGCCTGGTAGCATCCGGACCTGTGTTGGTAGAGGACGCAGGGTGCATTGCTGACAGCTATCCGGGATTCGAACGCGCGCTGACCAAGCTGGGCGTTGAGGTCGAAGTTCACTCATGAGAGTGAAGATCTGTCAGCTTGCTGCTTGCTCCAGAATGGACACCAGGTCCGATGTTATCTGAATCAAAGGATATAGATCGCTCTCGGCGGGTCGGCCTTCTGGGCTGGCCGGTGGGCCACAGCGTCAGTCCCGCCATGCACAATGCGGCCTTCCTGGCCATGGGGCTGGCCTGGCACTACCAGGCGTTGCCCGTGCATCCCGATCAATTGGGCGAAAGGTTGGCTGAACTTGTCGATAGCGGCTTCCGGGGCACAAATGTCACAGTACCTCACAAGCAAGCAGTTGTGGCATTGATCGACGAGATCAGCCACGCAGCGCGGGTAATCGGCGCAGTGAATACGGTGATTGTGGGGCCAGACGGATATCTGTCCGGCGATAACACAGATTGGCAAGGATTCCTTCATCCCTTGGACGGCCATGGGTTTGACCTGGCTGGCAAGCAGGTGGTGCTGTTAGGAGCTGGTGGGTCTGCCCGAGCTGTATGTTACGCGCTTGCCCGGCGAAAGGTTGCCAGTATCACTATCTGGAATCGCAAAGCAGGCCGCGCCGAGCAGTTGGCAGTCCATTGCCACAGCTTCTTCCCGGAAGTAACTGTTGCCTTCGGAACCGATCTGGCGACCCTTCCAGTCTCCGAAGCGGATATGGTGGTCAATACGACACCGGTAGGTATGTGGCCCAAGGATGGTGAAACGGCCTGGCCTTCGGATGAACCCCTGCCGGCGGAGGCTCTGTTCTACGATCTGGTATATCGGCCTCAGCGGACCCTGTTTTTGCAACAGGCCGAAAGGGCAGGTTGTGCGACTCAGGATGGACTGGACATGCTTGTTGCCCAGGGTGCCATTTCGATCGAACTATGGACGGGCCAATCGCCGCCGATGGATATCATGGCGGCTGCTGCCCTCGCAGCCTTGAAAAAATAGATTGGTAGATAGCATCACAATATGGATAGATCATGCTACGATTCTTAACTGCTGGTGAATCACATGGCCCGGCACTGGTAGCCATCCTGGAGGGTATGCCCGCAGGACTCTCCTTGTCTTCGGACGACCTTGCACTCGATCTGGTCCGCCGCCAGAAGGCCTATGGCGCGGGCGGGCGGATGAAAATCGAACGAGACCGGGCCATGATACTCTCTGGCGTCATGGCAGGGCACACGACTGGTGCCCCGATCGCCCTGTTACTGGAAAATCGGGACTATGAAAAATGGCGTGACCGCGACATCGAGCCATTGTCCACGCCCCGTCCCGGTCACGCAGACCTGACGGGCGCAATCAAGTATGGGTACCGGGAACTCCGGCTGGCCCTGGAACGCGCCAGCGCTCGGGAAACCGCGGCGCGCGTGGCGGTCGGGGGAGTATGCAAGGCTCTTTTGGCCCAGTTCGATATTCGGGTTAGCAGCTACGTCACGGCGATTGGCGGGGTCGAGGTGGATTGGCAGCGCATGGCAAGTCTTGTTTACCAGGACCGCTTTCTAGTGGCCGAGAGGAATGATCTGCGGTGTCCCGACCAAGAGGTTCTTCCGGCCATGCGTGAGCGGGTTCGGATATGCATGCAGGACAAGGACACGGTGGGCGGCACTTTTGAGGTCGTGTCGCTGGGTTTGCCGCCAGGGCTTGGTAGCCATGTTCACTACGATCGGCGTCTCAGTGGGCGGCTGATGGGAGCTGTGGGTTCGATTCAGGCCATCAAGGGCGTTGAAATTGGTCCCGCCTTTGAGAACGCTACTCTGCCGGGCACCCAGGTCCACGACGAGATCTTTATCGACGAGGCGACAGGTGAACTGATACGGGAGAGCAATCGGGCGGGAGGGTTGGAGGGTGGCATCACAACCGGGCAGCCCCTGCTGGTTCGCGCCGCTATGAAACCGATCTCCACCACGCTGAGCCCTCTGCGCAGCGTCAACCTGGCTACCGGAGAATCCGAGCTTTCTCGCTACGAGCGCAGCGATTTCAACGCCGTGCCGCGCGCTGCCGTGGTTGGTGAGGCGATGGTGGCCTTCGTGCTGGCTGATGTACTGCTGGAGAAGTTGGGTGGTGACAGCCTGGATGATCTGCGAACCCGGTTCGAGTCGCTGCGACGCAATCGGCTGAGCGATCTGCCCATGGATGATGTGCCGTGGCAGTTTGGCTTTGAGCAGTAAGGTGTGGCGACCGGGAGGCGTTAGCCCTGCTTGCGGGCCTTGATTTGCACCAATCCCGTCGAGGCTGCCTTTCGCACTTTTCCTTTGGGATCGGATCTCGCCGCCCGCAGGGCCGCTTCTGCCTCCTGGCCTCCAAGACGAGCCAGACTCTGGGCTGCGGCCTCCCGCACCATGGCGGATCGATCATGGATCAAACGATCGGTTGTGGCAGCGACAGCTTGCTTGTCACCCAGGATACCCAGTGCCAGGAGCGCTGCAGCCCGCACATCACGGTGGCTGTGGGTCAGAGCGTCGAGCAGCGGTTCAAGGGCGTTTTGATGGCCGAAACGACCTAGCCAGCGGGCTGCCGTCCGGGCGTCGCCAACATCATCGCCGTACAACTGTTCTATCCAGGGCGCCGGGTCCAGCGTGTGTTCCGTGCCGAAACGGGCAGCATCCTTGTCCGCAGCGACAAAGTTGTCGAAGATGTCGGCGAAAGCTGGGTCGCGGGGATCGATTGGATCGTCGACCGGTGTGGAGCGAGCACTGGAAGGAAGCAAGTGACGGGCAAATTCGCTGGCCGAGCGGACCTGTCCTCCGGCGGCTCTGACCAGATTGGACAGCGCTCTGTCGTTGGTGACAACCGTTATTGTGGACGAGGTTCTATGGTGGCCAACAATCTGTAGGATGAGGGCATCTGCCTCCTGGCCCGGTGCGGCGAAGCGTACTTGCACACGCTGGCTGGAAAGGGCCCAGCCTGGCGAAGAACCTTCGCCAGGATCAAAAACAACGGTAAGCCGTTGCTTCGTAGCAGCACAATAGCTGCGCAGCCGTTGAACCAATTGCCATTCGTCGTCGGGATCAGCCAGGTCGATATCGGGAATAACGCCAATCAGGTTGTGTCCATCGATCACAACAAGCATAGTTGGATTTTTATCATGTTGGGCAGTAATTGGCAAATCGCTGCATTCAAGACTCTTTTGGTGCCAAACCTGGACAAACCAGAGGAACGCTGATTTCCGCAGACCTCCGGCGCAGATTTCCGCTGATCTTTTATTGGATTGACCAGTGTCACACTTCGGCTATGCCCCTCGACACGCTCGGGACGTTGCTCAGGATAGGATTGTGAAATTGAACATGACGAAGCACTTCAATATCGTTCTCACCGGATTCATGGGGACCGGCAAGACAGCTGTTGGCAAGGTCGTGTCCGAGCGCTTGGGTCGCTACTTCATCGACATGGATACGATCATTGAACAGCGAGCTGCCAGGCCAATTAGCGCTATCTTTGACGAGGACGGCGAAAGGGTTTTTCGCCAGATGGAGGCTGAGCTATGCCGGGAACTGGCTGGCGAGCGTGACATTGTCATTGCCACAGGTGGCGGAGCGTTGCTTTCTGGGGAAAACCTTGGGGCTATGGCTCAATCGGGCGTTGTGATCTGTCTCAATGCGGAACCGGCTGAAATCGTTGAGAGACTCAGGGATGCAAGCGACAGACCGTTGCTTGCGTCACTGGACAGGGAAAAACGGATTGTTTCGCTGCTGCTTGAGCGGGCCGAGGCATATAGAGAAGTCCCCTATCAGATCGACACCAGCGGGTTAGGCGTGGCCGAGGTGGCAGAACAGGTTATCCGCCTGTTTCGGGACATCACATCCTCTCCTGTGCGGATTCCTGTCACGACTCCTGGTGGCAGCTACGATATCCTGGTTCGGGATGGCCTGCTGGCGGAGACAGGTCACCTGATGAGGGAGGCAGGCATTCGACCGGGTGCCTGCATGGTCGTGACTAATCCGGAAATCGGCGCGGCTCATGCCAGGATACTGGTTGCTGGTCTGGAGGAAGCAGGGTATGCTCCGGCAGTTGTGGAAATCCCCGAAGGGGAGATTCACAAGACTCTGGATACGGTGGCGACTCTCTATGACCGGTTTCTGGAGCGAGGACTGGACCGGCAGAGTCCAGTGATTGCCCTTGGTGGTGGCGTGGTCGGCGACGTAGCTGGATTTGCGGGGGCTACCTATCTGCGTGGTGTGCCTCTGGTCCAGATTCCTACCAGTTTGTTGGCCATGGTCGATTCCAGCGTGGGCGGAAAGACGGGTGTGGATATGCCCCAGGGAAAGAACCTGGTAGGCGCCTTTAAGCAACCGGAATTGGTGGTTATCGACCCCGAAGTGCTGGCGACATTGCCACCAGCCGAGTTTCGCAGCGGGCTGGGCGAGGTGGTCAAGCATGGCATCATTGGCGCACCTGCTCTGTTCGAGATGCTCGAGGGTAATGGTTTCTTTTGGGGACCGTCAAGCCTGGGCGACCTTGTCGCGGATGCCGTACGGGTCAAAGTAGCTGTGGTTGAGGCAGATCCTTTCGAGGGTGGACGAAGGGCTGTTCTCAACCTGGGACACACCTTTGGCCACGCGCTCGAGGTGGTATCTGATTATCAGCTGCGCCACGGGGAAGCTGTCGGTATTGGGTTGGCAGCGGCGGTTCGACTGGCGGCCCGGTTGGAACTTTGCGATTCTTCTTTGATCGGCCGTATCGAAGATGTCCTGTGCCGTCTGGGCCTGCCTATACGCTTTCAGGGATCAACACCTGAGCAGATCATCGCAGCCATGGCTACCGACAAAAAACGGGTCGGCCAGCAGTTGCGCTTTGTGCTGCCCCGGGCCATCGGCGACGTGGATCTATTCGACGACGTGCCGGAGGCCGACGTACGCGCCGTACTGGACGAGATATTGCGCTAACCCAAGTTACATCCTTTATCTTTACCAAGTCCATGCGTTACCTGCCAGGAAGTCGGCCATCCCCCGTGTGCTTCGCAAAACCGACCGTTGCGGTTCGGATCAGGATCGCCGGTGCGGTTCACACTGCGCATGCGCGCAGCGCAGGTGAGGCCACCTGCTGGCCACCCACCAGGATGTAGCGGGTGATGATGCCCGTGACAGGCTGCACCTCGTAATACACACCCACATAGTAGGTCACTGTGCCGTCGGCGGCCGTTTCCTTGACCAGCGTGCCATCCGCATCGTAGCTGAAGCTGGATACCCCTTCCCCTGATATATTCACGCTGGCCAGGCTGTTATCCGCCGTCCAGATGTAGGTGGCCACCGTGCTGCCACCCCCGCTTGGCTGTTGCGTCACCATGTTGCCGTTCTGGTCATACTCATACACATGGGTACCGTCCGACTGCACGGCATGGGGCTGTGCTGTCCCATGGGGGAAGTAGGCCAGCGTGGTGCCAGCCTTGTTTACCAGGTTGCCCGTGCCGTCGTAGCCGTAGGCCAGCTCGTAGGCTGCATCGCCGCACTGCCCCGATCCGCCCGCACCATCGTAGCTGCCGCCGCATAACCGGGCGAGGTTGTCGTAGGCGAAGTGCCGAGCGGGATAATCTGCGTCGGTGATCTCCGTCACGTCTCCAGTTGGGTTGTAGACGTAAAGTAATCCCAAAGTGATTCCTGATAGAAACCAGGAGTTTGTAAGCAGGCATCCATGCTGCGCGAGCATCTCACAACCCTTGGTTTCAAAGTGGCATTGCTTTAGGCCGTGTTGACATTTCTAGCGCAACCAGATAAGGGTTGCAGCAAAGCGCAGGAAACCGAGATAACGCCGAACAAGTTTATCGAATCGAGAGAAGATGCGGCGATATTGCTTGATCTTGTTGATGAAGCACT